>CAWVWK010000315.1:0-1502 GCA_963933725.1 uncultured Colwellia sp. | reverse complement strand
TACTTTCGGTAGATCATATTTAGAAACGAGAAACGAGAAACGAGAAACGAGAAACAAAAAAGGCCAAACAATATGTTTGGCCTTTTCTTTGAATAACATCTTTCTAGTAAATTTTTCCTTTATTGTTTATCGTGTTTTTATCTATACGAGATGGTGTTATTTTAGCATCTACCAATGGCTGAGTTGCAACAGCCAAAGATTTAACAACCAAATGTAATGAATTAAAATCTAAACTGCTGATATCATCACTTACATTATGATAATGCTGATCTTTGTCTAATTGCGTACTACTAAAACTATGCGCTGGTACGCCTTGTCTTGCTAACGTTGCATTGTCTGAACGGTAGAAAAGACCTTGTTTAGGATAAGGGTCGACATGTATTTCCATATTGTATGGTGAGAGCTCTTTATTAAGTAACTCGCCTAAAGTAGAACGCTCAAAGCCAGTCATCCATAAAGTACCAACACCAAATTTTGATGGTTTACCAATCATTTCAATGTTGATCATCGCCGTAATACTTTCAGGATTTACTTGCTTAGAAAAGTATTGTGAACCATAGCCACCAATTTCTTCTGCACTAAAAGTAGCAAACATTAAGGTACGCTTATTGTTGCCTTTTTCTGCATAATAATCAGCAAGGTTCATTACCGCAGACGTCCCTGAAGCATCATCGTCAGCACCGTTATAAATAATATCTTCATCACTATCATGATCGCCTGATTTTACACCTATGTGGTCGTAATGAGCAGAAAATAAAACGATTTCTTCAGGATGTGTTGTGCCAGGTAATACACCAACAACATTAGCTAAATGCTTTTGTGATATTTTCGTAGAGGCGTTTACTTGCACTGAATCAACCGTAATAGTGTCATCTGCCAAGACCATCACAATGGTGCCACCTGTACCGTTAGTTTTCTCATTTGTGGCAAGCTTGGTAATGCCCCTTGAAAAGTAAGCTTTATAGCGTGAAAACATATCTTGGTGTGCACGAGATACCGTGACAAAGTGTTCACCGCCTTGTGCATTGATTGAACGTATAGCGGTTCTAAAATCATCATCCTTAGCAATAGTGTGCTGTTTTATGGTATTGCTAGGTTTATCAGTTGAAAACGTCCATTGTGTTTTAGCAAGGGTACTGGCAACAGCAATGTCTTTATCATTAACTTCAACACCATTTAGTTTTAAGCTGATTTTCTCTAACTTAAACTCATTAATATTAAAGGCTTGTAAATAGCTTTTTGTGTCTTTCGTGTCAGACTGATAAGGGCTTAAGCCACTTTCTTTAAATCGTTGTGCTATATAACTTGCCGCTTGCTCTAACTCTTTCGAATAATTGGCTCTGCCTTGCAGAGAATCACTTGCAAGATAATGAACATCTTTAGTAACTTGCTCTAAGCTTATTGCTACGTTATCAATCGGTTTAGCGACGATATGTGAGGCTGTTAGTAGTAAAGGAATACTAATGAGTGAATGTATTTTTTTTAGTTTCATCGTAAGTTTC
>CAWVWK010000314.1:0-1528 GCA_963933725.1 uncultured Colwellia sp. | reverse complement strand
AATAAGTATTTTTCACCTAAATAGGAATGAATAATACCAATGATTAAAAGTAAAATAGTTCCGATTAACAACATACAGTTTCCATACAGCTAGACACAATGACTCCCCACAAGGTGCTAGCCTCTGAATATGGGGTAGTTTTACAAACCAGAGCCATACTATATGCGTGAACAATAGATAACAGAGGCTAACATGACAAAACATAACATACTTTTCATCGGTTTAGATACACATAAATCATTTACTGAAGTGGCGTATATTGAAGATCATCGTGGTGCTAAACCTATTCATTTAGGTAAAACCCTTACTAATAAAGCCGCCTTTAAAAAACTCGCTAGACAATTACAATCAAAATACCCTGACGCTACCCTCCATTTTGTCTATGAAGCTGGCCCCTGTGGTTATTGGATTTACCGCTTACTGACCAGTCTTAATCATTGCTGTTATGTCATCGCTCCTTCTCTTATTCCTACAAAACCAGGTGATAAAGTTAAAACCGATAAACGTGATGCACTCAAACTTGCTAAATTACTCAAGTCCGAAGATTTAACACCTATATACGTCCCTGAGCCCGAAGATGAAGCCGTGCGAGATTTATCCCGCGCCCGTGAAACAAGCATGAAAGATTTAAAAGATGCAAAATATCAGCTTAAAGCATTATTGTTGCGTAATAACATTAACTGCAAAGTAAAAGATAACTGGTCATTACAACATTTACGTTGGCTTGCTGAATTAATACTACCGCACCCTTGCCAACAAATCGTTTTACAAGAAGCTGTTTCAACCATTACCGAACGGCAAAAACGCTTAAAAAGACTTGATAATGAGTTAACACATCAAGTAAAAAACTGGCGATTTTATCCCGTAGTCAAAGCGATACAAGCACTGCGTGGAGTGAGACTACTCGTCGCAACGGGGGTGATTGCCGAATTAGGTGATTTATCACGATTCGACCATCCCAGAAAATTAATGAGTTACCTTGGTCTTGTACCAAGTGAACATTCAAGTGGTACAAAACGCCACTTAGGTGCTATTACCAAATGTGGTAACAGCCGTGCAAGACGACTACTGGTCGAAGGTGCACATTCGTATAAACACAACGCCAATATTTCAAAAGAAATGCAACTAAGGCAAGAAGGCTTAAGTAAAGAGATCATCGATATGGCATGGCAAGCACAATTGAGATTATGCAAACGATACAATCGCCTTATGCACAAAGGCAAACATCGTAATGTTGTTGTCACGGCTATCGCCAGAGAAATGATCGCTTATATCTGGGCTATATCTCGAGAGGTCGTATTACCAAAAATAGATGTGAAACTGAGAATATCGAGAATGCCAGCATGAGAAAAAGTTTCGAGTTAGCGCATGGGATCAAGCATCGGGTGTGGCACAACCACCGACGGCGTTAGGATGGCAATAGCCTAACGGCTATTGAACCACGAACATAGACTGAAGACAGGTGTCACGACGAAATGAGTAAGGTAGGCGCTGTTAACCAACAGGTTAATAATCCACGAATATCAGC
>CAWVWK010000313.1:0-1533 GCA_963933725.1 uncultured Colwellia sp. | reverse complement strand
TGACTTCGAGATTGATAAGAAGCTGGAAAGCAGATTTAGTCCTTTCCTTCCAACTTTTTCTTATATCTTCTGCCAAAACATCAATGTATTAAACCCTAACCTTTTCTTAACATAATAAACGGCGGCTAGGTTTTGAAAAGCCAAACTTACGGCTGTGGCTATTGCACAGCCTTTTACGCCGTAAGCTTTGGTTAAAGTAAGTGTTAAGGTTACTGCAATAATACCTGCCACCAAGGTGATGTTACGCATATCGCGTTCATGGCCAGACATGGTAAGTAAGTACCCTACCGAGCCTGTTACTACATTTATAAGTTGTCCTAACACTAATATTTGTAATAAGGGAGCAGCGCTTAAAAAATCGTCACCAAACAAGCCCATTAAAACCTCAGGAAAGAAAAACATAACCGATACTAATGGCACGGCCGATAATATTAATAAACGCACTGAAAATAGTGCGGTACTGCGTAAACCTTTCATATCGTTACTGGCATGAAATGCCGCAAATTTAGGGGCAACCACCAAGTTAATCGCCATTAAAATAAAACTGGTTAGCATGGCAATGCGCATAGCTACCGATAAATGAGCCACATCTTCAGCTAATAACCACATACCAGTAATTAATGGGCCAATCCATTGAACGGTTTGCAACATCATGGTTATTAACCAATTCGACTTGGCACTTAACCATAACTTTTTCTTATCGGGTAATTCACCAATATCGTTAAGTTTTGTTAGCCCTTTTTGCCACATCCAATAAAATACTACCGACGAAAGCATTACCGCTATAGAAAATACAAGACTTACTTCATTTGAGGTACTTAAACTTAAACCCACAATTGCAAGTGAAGTAACGATAAGATGCGCCATGTTTTGACAAGGAATGGAAGCGACTAAACGTTGCTGTGCTTGCAAGCTCATGGCAAGAAGCGTGACAACAGTTATACCAAACATGGCTGGGGCAATTGCTTTTAACGTACTTACCATTTCGGGTTTACTAAAACCATAAACTGCTAATGGCTCTGCAAAAAAGAAAAACGCTAAACTTAAAAGCCCAGCAAAGGGTAAAGTATATTTAAAGGCATAATGTAATATGGCAGAAATGCTTTTACCTTGCTGAGCTTTAGCAGCAATACCAGAGAAGCGTAAAATGGTGTTTGCAAAGCCCATATTACAAAACGAAGACAAAATCATGATTAACGCAAAAGCTAAAAAGAAATAGCCTGATTGCTCTGCACCTAAAGACCTTGCGACAATTAAGTTAAAGGCGAAAGTCATAGCAGCGCCAAGTAACTTAATGCTTAGTGCTAAAATAGCATTAAGTGCAGTATGTCGGTGTTCTGGGTTCGATATTGTTTTTTTAATTTTCTTTTTCATAACTGCTTTATCTACACTTATTAATTGATTCAAAGCTTAAATTGTTAATAAAAAAATATAATTTACCTTTAACTGAAGTCGTTATTTAAATCAAATTTATCACATCTATCGATACAAAATCATTTCAGTTCAAAACATTTGAGAACTCGCATATAAATT
>CAWVWK010000312.1:0-1538 GCA_963933725.1 uncultured Colwellia sp. | reverse complement strand
TGCTAAAAAGGTTGGTATTGGCGCGGTTAAATTTGCTGATTTATCTAAAAACCGTACTAGTGATTATATTTTCAACTGGAAAACCATGCTGAGCTTTGAAGGCGCAACTGCACCTTACTTACAATATGCTTACTCAAGGATTCAAAGTATATTTAATAAAGCCGGTGTAACAAGTGAAAACCTTCAAACCACAATTTCAGTTGTAGAAGAGCAAGAAAAAGCACTTGCGTTAAAAGTATTACAGTTTGAAGATGTTATTGATGCTGTTATTAGTGAATGTACACCTAACTTACTTTGTAATTACTTATACGAATTAGCAAGTTTATACATGACATTCTATGAAGCCTGCCCTATTTTAAAATATGACGTAAGCAATGAGGTTAAAATGTCTCGCTTAGCGTTATGTAATGTAATTTCTCAAACATTAAAACAAGGCTTAGATATTTTAGGTATCGAAGTAATGGATACCATGTAATACAAGCCTAAATTTAATACAAACTAAAGTAAGCTAAATCTATGAACCTAATATAAAGTTGGGGTTTAGTTTATCTCCCTCGTTCTTAAAAGCGTAAGTACGAGGGATAATTGTTTAATAAAGGAGTGAGATGCTTAATTTTACCGATACGCATTGCCACCTTGATGACCGAGTATTCAAGCAACATTTAACTTCGCTTTTAAAACAATGCCAATCTGAAGATATTCAAAGAATCATTGTCCCCTCAACCTCTCCCGTACATTTTAAGGAAGTACTCAATTTACCATCACATAATACTGAAAAGCTTAAAATACACCCCTGCTTAGGTATACACCCGTGGTTTTTAGAGGATTTAACCAATAAAGATTTAAACGACCTAAAACAAAAGGTCGCTACCCATAGAAATAATATTGTTGCTATCGGGGAAACAGGTATAGATGCCTTGGTCTTTAAAAATTCGATAGCCAGTAAAAATGTAACTGTCAGCAAAAATTCCCCTCAGCAAAACTCTGTAACACAACATGAAGCTTTCGCTGAAAACATGGCAAAACAGCAACACTTTTTTGATTTTCAACTATTACTTGCTAAAAAGCACAACTTGCCCATTATTGTTCATCACAGGAAATCCCATCAAATGATTATCCCTATGCTAAAGCAGCATAAAATAGATAAAGGCGGAATTATTCATGCATTTTCAGGAAGCTATCAGCAAGCAAAAGAATATATCGACCTAGGGTTTAAAATAGGTGTTGGCGGCACAATAACTTATCCTAGAGCAAATAAAACTATCAGTGCTATTAAACGCTTACCCTTATCGGCATTAGTGCTAGAAACAGATGCCCCTTCTATGCCGCTAAATCCTGAAGTTTGTTTACATCATAATAAACCAAACAATTCATTGCAGGCTTTTAAAAATAGTCCGTTAAATGTTGTACAGGTATTTAAATCGCTAGTTAGCCATAGAAAAGAAAGTATTGAAATGATTGCTGAACAAATTGAAAACAACGTTGGTCAGTTATTTTTTAGTTAAAATCTGTGTTTAAATAGTAACTTAAAACTTTGC
>CAWVWK010000311.1:0-1543 GCA_963933725.1 uncultured Colwellia sp. | reverse complement strand
TCTGCAAGCTCGGGTTATTGTGCAAGAGTATATCCAAGAAGCTAAAGGCGCTGATATAAGAGCAATGGTTATTGATGGACAAGTGGTAGGCGCTATGAAACGACAAGGTAAAGACGGCGAATTTAGATCTAACTTACACCGTGGCGGTACTGCTCACATGATCACGCTCAATGAAGCTGAACTCAAACTCGCTTTAAATGCCGCTAGAGCCTTAAAACTACCAGTCTGCGGGGTTGATATGCTACAGTCTAATCGAGGGCCTTTGCTATTAGAAGTAAACTCAACGCCTGGATTAGAAGGGATCGAAGGCGCAACAGGTAAAAATATTGCAAAAGCAATGATTACTTTTATTGAACGTAATGCCAGACAATAAGCTTACAGCTGAAATAGACAATGAACACATGACCTCTTATGAGTAAAAATACATTAGAAATATTAGGTAAAACCGTTGGTCTAGGGCAACATGCAACGGTGACCTTTGAAGTTGCTAAATTGCATACACGTAATACACTCAATGTACCTATCGTTATTGAGCGTTCTAAATTACCTGGACCTACCGTTTTAATAACTGCTGGAATTCATGGTGATGAAATTAACGGTGTAGAAATTGTAAGGCAAATTATTGCCAAAGGCATTAATAAACCAAAAATAGGAACGACCATTTGTATTCCGGTAATTAACGTCTTTGGCTTTTTAAATATGAACCGATTACTTCCTGATGGACGCGATTTAAATCGTGTATTCCCAGGCAGTGCAAATGGCTCTTTAGCAAGCCGAGTAGCGCATTTTGTAATGAAAGAAATTGTGCCACACGTGGACTTTGCCATGGATTTTCATACCGGTGGCGCCGATCGTTTTAATGCTGCCCAGATTAGAATTATCAATAACAGCCCACGACTTACAGAATTAGCACATGTATTTGGTGCCCCTTTTATTTATTACTCTCAAAATATAAATAAGTCGTTTAGAAATGCTTGCGATAAGGCCGGCGTTCCAATGCTATTGTTTGAAGGTGGGAAATCGTTTAATATCGATGACACTATTACCAATACCGGAGTTAATGGTGTAAAACGCGTTTTGCATCATTTGGGAATGCTAACGACTACATTTATAGTGTCGGCACCTAAAACTAAAACGGTCGTCATTCAAAAGAGTAAATGGCTGCGGGCTAAATATTCTGGAATGTTCAAACCTACGGTAACCGTAAACGCTTCTGTTATAAAAGGCGATGTCATAGGTCATATAACAGACCCTTATGGCAGCTTCAATCATTTTGTAAAAGCACCTAACTCGGGCTATATTTTTAACGTTAATGAATCTCCAGTTATTTATCAAGGTCATGCTATTTTTCACATATCAACACAATTAGAAGATGAACAAAGCTACATTACGAACACATTATAAAAGGCTTCGCAAAGCACTTTCCCAAGAACAGATAGAAGATGATAGTTTACAAATAGCTAATCAATTACTGCTTCTACCCATTTGGGATCATGAGTTCTATCACATTTTCTTGTTTATTATTGAACATAAAGAGGTAAAT
>CAWVWK010000310.1:0-1558 GCA_963933725.1 uncultured Colwellia sp. | reverse complement strand
GTTATCTCCTTACCTGCGATTACCGATATTGGCACCGATAGAAAGTATGCCGATAACAGAGTTGATAACTTTGCGTCATCAGGCGGTAACCCTTATTTAACGCCATATGAAGCAACACAGTTTGATGCTACTTTTGAGTACTATCAAGATAACGGTAGTGCTTATGCTATTAACTTCTTTACTAAAGATATAGAAACGTTCATCTCTAAAAGAACTACCTCCGATGATACGCCTGATATTTATGTGAACGGTGAAATGCAAGATACAACGGTTATCTTGGCTGATGGATCTAATCTTTCTGAGTTAATTACACAGAAAGAAAACAGAGATGGCGGTAAAATTAACGGTATTGAATTGGCTGCACTCCATTACTTTGATTATTTACCGGGCTTTTTAAATGGCTTTGGTATTCAAGCAAATGCGACCTTCTTAGACAGTAAGGATGATAATACAGATACCATCGAATTAGACGGTATAACAGCCCCAGGAGTAGGATTAGAAGGTTTTTCAGAAACAACCTATAACATTATAGGCTTTTATGAAAAAGGCGATTTTCAGGCTCGATTAGCATATAACTGGCGAGATGACTTTTTACTAAAAAGAAACGGTACTCGTTATCAACATGGTGAAGGTATCCCTGAGCATGTAAAAGCTTATGGTCAACTAGACGCGAGTATTGGTTATACGATATCAGAACATTGGAAAGTTACACTTGCTGCGGTTAATTTAACTAATGCTAATGTGCACGAGTACCTTGATATTGAAGAGCGTTTAGGACGTATTCAATATACTGGAACGCGTTATACATTAGGTCTTCGTGGTAAATTTTAATTAAACAAAGTAAAGCGTATCTAGAATGGGTTACTGCAATTTAGATGCAGTAACCCATTTTAACTGAAAAGAAAGAAAAATAAGAAAAAGAAAAAGAAAAAGAAAAGAGCAACAAATAATAACAATCAATTAAGTGGTATTAATGTGTTTAAATTCAAAACATTCAATCTAACATTAGCGTTTTCCCTTTTCATTCTAAGCGCGTGTTCGTTAGCCGTACAAGCTTCATCGTCCAAGGTTCAGCAAGCGCCTAAAAAAGCAGTTACGAGTGAGCAGGGTAAGACATCGACTAAGAAACCAAACATTGTTTTTATCGCAATTGATGATATGAATGACTGGGTGGGTTATATGGGCGGTCATCCGCAAACCATCACCCCTAACATGGATAAGTTAGCTAACGAAGGCGTTGCCTTTATGAACGCTCACAGTGTGGCACCTGGCTGTTCACCAAGTCGAAACGCATTGCTTTATGGCGTAGAGCCATATAATTCAGGCTTATATCCATTTTATGACCATGAAATTCATGAGCAGCTTCATGAAAAATACATTAGTTTACCAAGATTCCTTAAAGACAATGGCTATCAAACCTTTGGAGCAGGAAAAATTCACCATGGTCCTCAATACAGTGAGCTAGAATGGACTGATTATTTAGAAGCCGAGCACAACCCGAGAACGTTTGCAAAAGACAAAGGTTTTTCAACCAATAAAAAAAATTCATTTAGAGCAA
>CAWVWK010000309.1:0-1570 GCA_963933725.1 uncultured Colwellia sp. | reverse complement strand
CTATTTTGTCATCCGTAAAGTAGTTATTTTTGCACTGGTTAAAATTTCCCCAGTGATCTTTTACCACAAATATTGCGCATAATAAGGTTAAGCCTTTTTCACCTGCTTCATCAGCAATATCATGCTCTAAGGTAACAGCAATCACCATAAGTAATAATCCTAAGGTACTAGTTGCCGATTATGAGTCAGCGGTTATTAGTCATTAATGAAGTCGACCGTTATTAATAAGCGCCTTTCCCCCGCAGCTAAAGACGGTGAACGATGTACAAGCCCTGCCCCCTCATTTTTATACCAATATTCGCCTTTAAGTAATGCTACATCACCTTGCGTTAGTTGTTTAACATCACTGAGTTGTTTGAAGAGTCCTGATTGTTCATCAGGCTCGCCTTGGTTACCTGCGCCTAATTTATTTCGATTAACTACATCATGGTGAAGCCATTCTGTTGCCGCCCCTTGATATGTAGTGACTAAACGACAAGGTATTTTGTCAACATGAAAACGTGGGCACATTGCGCGTTCAAGTATGGTTAATCTAAGACCTGCCTGTTTAAGCTCAAATAAACAGCAAAACATATCAACTAATAAAGTGACATCCTCTCTTAAGGCTGCGGTTTCTTCTTCATTACCAAACGCATCAGAAAGCACATCAGGTGTATTTTCCGGGGTAACTGTTAAGACTTTCGCTACTGTTTTATGTTGTTTTAAAAATACGTCAACGGCTGACGTTAAGTCAGATGAAAGCTCACGCTGCCAAGTGGTTATATTGGTATTTTCTTGATAAATGTTGGCTAATACCTCAGGGGTATTACCTTGTATTGATCGATTTATCGCTAAAGTAGGTTTTTCCTCACAACAATTTGCAAAGCTAGTATTCATTCGGTTTCCTTCCATTGAAAAGGGTCATGTATTTTGTCTTAACCATATTTTACCATCGCAGCACTCTAGTGTTATAACATAACAATACCGTGATAGTGAAACATTTAGGTAAAAATCATAAAAATAATTTAAAAATAACACATCATAATACTTCAGTACCTAAATGTGATGTTTTAATACCACGCAAAACCGTTATATTGTAACAATAAAATCAAGATATATGAGGCAGCATGAGAAATTATCAGCGCATTACTGGCCATACAAGTATTAAGTTACGTATAGACCATGCAAAAGAAAACCTACAACCAAAGTCCCTGTTGCCTTTTGTAGGTAACCATCGGTTTAAAGTGCCTCAAAGTATTCCCCTCGAGTTCTTAGGTTATTTACAACTTATTGAATTAACAGGCCGATGTATTAGAGAAGATAAAGCAGGATATATTGAAGAGCATACTCCTGGCATACTTCAACGTTTAAATATAGAGCCAGAAAACTGGCTTATGCTCACTTACAATTCTAAAAAGTTTTTCATGGTGCTGTTGGGCATGAGGAAGCTATAAATGATTACTGTAAACAACACAATTTTAAACGACAAAGTAACGTGAAGTCATGTAAAATTCTTTTTGGCTAAAACTCAATAAATTATCAAGAATGAACAAAGTTCAGAATCGCTGAGATTTAGCGATACTGCGTTTTG
>CAWVWK010000308.1:0-1611 GCA_963933725.1 uncultured Colwellia sp. | reverse complement strand
ATCTCGTAGCTCGAAGCTAATGATTTATAAAATATCGACCAAATCGATCACAAATGTTACCGGCTGACCTGCTAAAGGATGATTAAAATCAATCGTAACAGATGCGCCAGATACATTCGTTATCATGCCTGGTAATTCACCACCAGGTTGTGTGAAGGTAATAATATTACCCACTTTCGCTGGGGCATCCACTGTAAATTTATCAAGTGCCATATAGTGAATATTATCAGGGTTAGACGCACCAAAAGCATCTATTGCTTGTAAGGTAAACTCTCTGCTATCGCCAACAGCCATGCCCATAATTTCACTTTCAAAGGCAGCTGAAATACTTTGGTCGCCCATAAATATTTTTGCCGGCTTATTATGTACTTTAGTACTATCAGCGGCAGAGCCATCTTCAAGCTTCATGGTAATATGCACAAGTATTTCTGAATTCGATTTAATTACCTTATTTTCGGTATCATTTTCGGTATTTTTTTCAGTATTCTTCGTCATTTATTTTCCTACATTTAAAACACGCAGCCAGATCAATTCTCTGGCTTGTGCATGTGCTTTCTGATTATACGTTATTATTTTTTTCTGCTTGGCTTTCATCTTTAACTTCTGGATGTAAGTAAGCATCTAGTAGCATTAAAGCTGCACCAATAAAAATCATTGAATCAGCAACATTAAAAGCAGGAAAGTGACTTCCCAACCAGTGAAAGTCTAAAAAGTCGATTACATATCCAAACAAAACCCTATCAATTAAGTTGCCAATCGCACCACTTAACATTAAAGCAAAAGAAATGCTTAACATGGTTTGTTGCCTCGAGGTTTTAGATAACCAAACAATAAATATAATACTGGCAATGGCCGCTATTGCGGTGAAGAACCAACGCTGCCAGCCTCCTTGGTCGGCAAGAAAACTAAACGCAGCACCAGGGTTGTGTACATAAGTTATATTAAAAAACGGTAATACTGCTAATGTTTCTCTATAATCAAAACTACCTGCAACCGCATGTTTAGTGATTTGGTCAATAACAACCCAAACCACTGTTAACCATAACCAGCGCAAACCCGTGTCATTAAATTTATGCATATTGACGTATTTCACCATCACCATCAATGTTAGTTACACAGCGTCCACATAATGTTGGATGCTCACTATTCTCACCAATATCAGCAGTAACATGCCAACAACGTTCACACTTCTCGCCTTCTGCTGCAGATACGCTTAACCATAAGCCATCCATATCGGTAGAAGATGCGTTTTCGGGAACTTTGCTTGCATCGGTAACTTTTTCAACTGTTGCCTTAGAAGTAATTAAAACAAAGCGTAATTCATCACCTAGTTTTTCAAGCGTTTGTGCAAGCTCTGTCGTTACATATAAAGTAACTTGTGCTTCAAGTGCTTTACCGACAATCTTTTCTTTACGAGCTAATTCTAAATTACGGTTAACCTCTGTGCGCACCTGTAATAACTGTGCCCAGAAGTTTTCACTTAATGCGTCATCAGCTTTCGTCGTTGATAAACCATCAAACCATACACCGGTGAAAACAAACTCATCACGTTCCCCAGAAGCAGGAGCAGGTAAAGCTTCCCAGATTTCTTGTGCTGTAAAAGACAAGATA
>CAWVWK010000307.1:0-1675 GCA_963933725.1 uncultured Colwellia sp. | reverse complement strand
TAAAGATGCCACTCTATGTTGGACCGTTACGTTCCCCCCATGAGCTAATTGTTAATATTGCCTTACAGTTAGCCCATATTTTACTGTATTTACGTCATGCCAATAACCACAAACAATTAAAGCCTATTGTGCATGGCGATATTAAACCTTGTAATTTGGTTTATGATGAAAAAACGGGCAAGGTCCAGCTTATTGATTGTAAGCGCCCGGTGAACGTGCCGATAGTTAAGTAAGCTCTAATAGATGTCATTGGTTAATTTCGTTCATAAAAAAAGCGACCTCTCAAAAGAGTAAGTCGCTTTAATTCACGAAGAGTTGGTTCCAACTTTATTCGTGTGTTTTCATCTCTATTTAGACGTTTCCAATTTTATTTATAACCCACAAGTTTGAGTTAAATTAAACTTTCATTACTCCACAGTAACAGATTTTGCCAAGTTACGTGGTTGGTCAACATCAGTACCTTTAATAATTGCTACATAGTATGAAAGTAGTTGTAAAGGTAAGGTATATACAATTGGTGCGGTGATATCATCACAAACAGGTACCTTTATTACTTTCATCGTATCATCACTAGCAAAGTTTGCTTCATTATCTGCAAAAACATACATTAAACCACCGCGCGCCCTCACCTCTTCTACATTTGATTTAAGCTTTTCAATTAAATCGTTTTTTGGTGCTACTACAATAACAGGCATTTCTGCATCAATGAGTGCTAATGGGCCGTGCTTTAACTCGCCAGCCGCATATGCTTCAGCGTGTATGTATGAGATTTCTTTCAGCTTTAACGCTCCTTCCATAGCTATAGGGTATTGATCGCCTCGCCCTAAAAAGAGAGCATGTTCTTTATCAGCAAAGTCTTCTGCTAAATCTTCAATTGAACTTGCTAATGCTAATACCTCTTCTAATTTATTAGGTAAAGCCATTAAAGATTGAGTTATTTGATCTTGTTGTGCTGGTGCCATGTTGTGATGTTTGCCTATAGCAAGTGTCATCATTAATAACCCAACAAGTTGAGTGGTAAACGCCTTGGTTGATGCTACACCTATTTCTACGCCAGCTTTTGTCATGAAGGCTAAATCAGATTCACGTACTAATGATGAGCCTGCCACATTACATATAGTCAAACTAGCACGGTAGCCTAATTCTTTAGCTAAACGAAGCGCTGCCAATGTATCTGCTGTTTCACCTGATTGGGAGATAGTTACTAATAAAGCATTCTTTGGCACATATGATTTTCTATATCTAAACTCACTGGCAATTTCGATATTACAAGAGACATTTGCCAATGACTCTAACCAGTAACGCGCAACCATGCCTGAATGATAACTTGTGCCACATGCTATGATTTGAACATGTTCGATGTCTTTAAAAATTTCATCTGCACTTTCTCCAAACGTATTGATGTCTAAAGTACCAGCAAGTAAACGTCCTTCAAGGGTGTTTCGAATAGCCGTTGGCTGCTCGTAAGTTTCTTTTAACATGTAATGGCGGTATTCACCTTTGTCGCCACTTTCATTCAATACATTCGATTCTTTTGCTTCTCGCTCGACTGCGTTACCTTGAGTATCAAAAATATTAACAGTAAAACGCGTGATTTCAGCGACATCGCCTTCTTCTAAAAAAGAAAAATTCCGTGTGACAGGTAAAAGCGCCAATACGTCAGAAGCTATAAAAT
>CAWVWK010000306.1:0-1725 GCA_963933725.1 uncultured Colwellia sp. | reverse complement strand
GTCTACTTTGATAGTTGTATAGTGTTATAAAAAATCATACTAAGTTGAATTAGTGTGATTTTTTTTATTAAGCATATATCTAGCTAAAACAACACTTGTTAAAAATATATTAGGTGCATATACTCAAGGTGATATTTTATAATTGCATTGTCTTTAACTTCCCAATAGAAACATTAAGTAATTGATTTTATGTCTTTATTTATATTTTTGGCTGTTTTTTTACGCAGATAGACCTTTTGAAATATATCTGTAACAAAACTGTCATAAAAGTATCATATAATATTTTCACCAATATGTAGTTAGCATTAAATTAAAATTAAACGAGAAACTGGAATCCATTATGGCTAAAAACTCGATATTGGGTGTTTTTGCAAAATCACCCATTAAACCGTTAGAGAAGCATATAAAAATAGCGGTGAAATGTAGTAAACAACTAACACCTTTTTTTAGCGCTGTAACCAATAAAAACTGGGCAGAAGCAGCTAAAATTCGTCGTAAACTTTCAAAGCTTGAGCAAGATGCTGATACTTTAAAGCGTGAGTTAAGACTTGAACTACCAGGTGGTTTGTTTATGCCAGTAGATCGTGCCGATTTACTTGAGCTTTTAACTCAACAAGACAAAATTGCCAATAAAGCGAAAGATATTGCAGGGAGAGTACTAGGTAGAAAGTTAGAAATACCTGAAAAATTGCAAGTACCGTTTGACCAATACTTAGAACGCTGTATTGAAGCAACTGAAAAAGCTGCTGAAGCGATTAATGAACTTGATGATTTATTAGAGACTGGTTTTAGAGGGAGAGAATTAGAACTTGTTGAAAAAATGATAACTCAATTAGATGCAATCGAAGATGAAACTGACGGTATGCAAATTTTATTACGCAAAGACTTAATGAGCATCGAAGCGGATCTTAATCCTGTAGATGTAATGTTTTTGTACCAAATTATTGATTGGGTAGGCGATTTAGCCGACCTTGCTGAACGTGTTGGTTCACGTTTAGAAATTCTTTTAGCTAGAAAGTAGGGCGTTGTCATGGAAATTTTATTAACTCAAGGTTCTACTTTCGTCATCATGGCGGCTCTTGTAGGCTTCTTTATGGCATGGGGTATTGGTGCAAATGATGTAGCTAATGCAATGGGTACCTCTGTTGGCTCAAAAGCCTTAACTATCAAACAAGCCATTCTTATAGCAATGGTATTTGAATTTGCAGGTGCTTATTTAGCAGGTGGAGAAGTAACTTCAACAATCCGTAAAGGCATTATAGACTCAAGTTACTTTGTAAATAGCCCAGAGTTGCTTGTATACGGTATGATTTCAGCACTTTTTGCTGCAGCAACATGGTTATTAATCGCATCAGCACTAGGCTGGCCTGTTTCAACGACACACTCTATTGTAGGTGCTATTGTTGGTTTTGCGGCCATCGGTGTTAGTGCTGACGCTGTTGAATGGTCGAAAGTAGGTGGTATCGTAGGAAGTTGGATAATCACACCGCTCATTTCAGGTACTATCGCCTTTGTTATTTTCAATAGTGCACAAAAACTTATTTTTGATACAGATAAGCCATTAGAACAAGCTAAACGCTGGGTTCCTGCTTACATGTTCTTAGCTGGTTTTGTTCTTTGTTTAGTTACTATTACTAAAGGCTTAAAGCACCTTAATTTGCACATTGATACAGTAGATGGATTTATTTATTCTATTATTGTTGCCGCATTTGTTGCATTTTTGGG
>CAWVWK010000305.1:0-1731 GCA_963933725.1 uncultured Colwellia sp. | reverse complement strand
AAAATAGTAGATGATTACCGAATTCCGCAAGGCACCGCCTGTCGAGATAAAAAAGATGGAGCGCCTAAATCTGAATGGGGTCCCAGCACGTGTAACTCGCTTTTTGATTTACCCGAAGGTCTTTTTGCAGCTAATACCACAACTGATTTCTTATCTAATGAAAATGGTGTTTTTCCTCGTCAATTTATGGTTGTCACCGATTTAGATGCTTATCATGCGGCTATTGCAGAGCTTAGGGAACAACCTAGTTGGCCAAATGAACAACTTGATGAAACGCGTTCAACCGCTACCGAAGAAAAAAGAACATCGATTTATGCACAAGCAAATTTAGCCGGTGAAATTGCTGGTTTACCTTGGAGTGGTAATGTCGGTGTTCGTTATGTTAAAACAGACACTACGTCGCGTGGTCATGGTAAAAACCGCTTAAGCATTGATGTTATCCTTGAAGAAGTCGTAGATCCTATTACGGGCGATATTTCTTACACTGAAGAGCTCGATGTTAAGTATAGCGATCCGGGACAAATTATGCGTGAAAATTCGTATAATAATGTTTTACCTAGTGTTAACTTTAAGTTAGATATTACTGATAATTTGGTTGCCCGAGTTTCTGGCGCGCAAGTCATATCTTTACCCTTAATTACCGATATTGGTACAGATACCAAATATACAGACAGTAAAGTAGATAACTTTAGTCAATCAGGTGGCAATCCATTTTTAACACCTTATGAAGCAACTCAATTTGATCTGTCTTTCGCCTATTACCAAGATAACGGTAATAATTATTCGGTGAACTTCTTTACCAAGGATATTAGTACCTTTATTTCAAAAAGAGTCACATCAGATGATTCACCTAACATTTATGTTGATGGTGCATTACAAGACTCCACTGTTACATGGATAGATGAGAATGGCGTGACAAAGTCATTATCTGAAACACTTACCCAAAAAGAAAACCGCGATGGCGGCAAAATTAATGGTGTGGAACTCTCTGCGTTGCATTATTTTGACTACCTACCGGGCTTTTTAAATGGTTTTGGTTTGCAAGCTAACTTAACGTTGCTAGACAGTGAAGATGGCAATTCAGAAACCATCGAACTTGATGGCATCACATCGCCAAGTAATGCTTTAGAAGGTTTTTCAGAGACCACATATAACATCATTGGCTTTTATGAAAAAGATGACTTTCAAGGACGAATTGCTTACAACTGGCGTGATGATTTCTTGTTAAAAAGAAATGGTTCACGCTATAACGGTGGTGAAGGGATTCCTGAGCATGTAAAAGCTTATGGGCAGCTAGATGCTAGTTTTGCTTATACTATATCTGAAAACTTCAAGGTTACACTTGCCGCAGTTAACTTAACCAACGAAAAAGTACATGAATACCTAGACATAGAAGAGCGTTTAGGTCGTATTCAATATACAGGAACTCGTTATACGTTAGGTCTACGCTATAAGTTTTAGTCGTTTTTTTTAGCTAATCGATATTAACGTTACCAAGCGTTAATATCGTTTTTTTTTGCTAATGATTGAGCTTACGATAAATGAAAATATGAAAACAGATAACAGTGAAGGTAAAACATACACTTGATATGTAAACTAAGAATGGAACATCGAAAATTAATAAAATAAAAATAGGATGATAAATTATGAATAAAATATATTTAACGACAATATTTATTTTAGGTTTTTTTTGTAGTGGCGCTTACGCGACTGACTATTATGTAAGTTCCT
>CAWVWK010000304.1:0-1737 GCA_963933725.1 uncultured Colwellia sp. | reverse complement strand
GAAAAAGTCTATATTTCAGCTCTAACAGTGCCCTATTGGCTAAAAGCTTTCGTATTATTATCAACTCGTTTCACTTTAACACTGATATTTGTTGTGTTAAATATTTCTACACGTCTGTTTTGTGCATGTGCTTCATCGGTGTTCGAGCTATTGACGGGCTTAGACTCACCATGACCGATCGTTTTAACGCGGTTAGGGCTAATGCCATAGCGTTGTGTTAAAATAGCGGCAACGGCATTCGCTCGGCGTTTAGATAAAGCTAGGTTGTAATTAGCTTCACCAACAGTTGAAGCATGGCCTTCAATACTTAATTCTGCCTCTGGGTTGTCATTAAGGTACTGAGCTACTTTACTTATGTTACTAAAGTATTGAGATTGAATGTTTGACTTATTATTTGGGAAATTCACTAATAAGCTAATAGAGACTTTACGGTCTTCATAGCGACTACAACCTTGAATATCTACAGCATCTTCTATTGGCGTATTTGGGCAAATATCAATATCGTTTGACACGCCATCGTTATCGCTATCTTTGACAGTATCATTAACGTTTGAAGAAGCTGCAGGTCTTCTTGCTGCTTTATTCGTGCCACCAAATGTATAACTAACACCAAACTTCATGGTAACTTCGGTAAAGCTATCGCTTATTCCTTCATACCAGGCTGTTTCTAGTAACAAACCCCAGTTATTATTAATTTTTTGAGTAGCGCCAATACCAACGTTTGCTAAAGTATCAACATCTAATGTATCTATTTTTTTTAAACCAGCAAAGGCATAAACGGGGCTATTATCTATATGGTAAAGTGCGTCAACACCATAGCGACTGCTGTCAATATTGTTTTGTTGTGCTAATTCTACACGGGCTGACCAATCATCAAGGAAGCGATATTGTGCACTTGTTCCTACACCGGTTGACTCTAAAAACGCGTTTATGGTGATATCACCTTGTTCGTTATTATTTGCGATAGCATTGTAACTGCTAAAACTTAATGCCAGTGCTAAAGCGACTTTAGTGCATTTCATTGCTACTTCTTCCTATTTACTATTTATTGTTTTTCTTTTTACTTCTTTGCTGTTGACTGCTTTATTTTTTGAATACGTCTGTTCTCGCTTAGCGTTACTTTGTATTACTTAGCATTAAGAACGTCATGTAATTTAAAAAGTTAATAAGTATTTACAAAAAGGTTAAAAAGCATGGTGTTGTTAAATCGATACCGAGTGTAACTGTATGTGTTGTAATATTAAAGGGAAAATTAAATAAAACTAGATAGTTCATCAATAAAGAAAAATAAAGTTCAATAGTTTTTCTATTTTTTATAAATAGTTTGTGGTTTGTCTGGTTTGTCTGTTTTTTTTAGTTTCGCTTGTTTTATACTGGTTAGGTTTTGTGTTCTCTGGTTATAAAGAGTGTAAAGGCTTGTTTGTTTTTTTAAAATGAATTGCTTTGCAATATCTTGAAAGGTGTTTTTTAGGCACCGATTAGGTACTGCTTAGGTGTTGCTTCTTAATATTAAGAAAACAGTGTTGTATTTTGTGTACACTGGTTGTTTAACCATGGTGCTAAAAGCGGGTGTGCAAGGTGTATGTAATTTATTTACAGTGCTTGAAGGTGCTCTCACATTTTGAATTAGGGGAGGGGTTTTGAGCATTTACGCTTTATACTTGCCTTTATTTTGACTAAAAATAATAGAAAGACTAACGCAAAAGCATAGGTATACATTACTTATAACCTCATAAA
>CAWVWK010000303.1:0-1750 GCA_963933725.1 uncultured Colwellia sp. | reverse complement strand
GCGCAGCCTCTCTGTGCCCTCAGTGGTGATAATTATTTAGTACTTAAAACAAGAGCAAGCCCGTTTTTACCACAGAGAGCACCGAGGTGCTTCGCTTGCAGCCTGTCTAGCTTTCTGAATACTCAATTAAAATTTGTTCACACCATTTAGCTAAACGTTCGTCGGTTAATTGGTATTGGTTGTCTTCATCTAAAGCTAAGCCAACAAAATGTGTTCTGTCATCGGTTAGAGCTTTCGATGCATTAAACTCATAACCTTCATTAGGCCAGTAGCCGATTAATTTAGCTCCTTTAACAATCACTTCGTCATGAAGCATGCCTAGTGCATCTTGAAACCAGTCGGTGTAACCGATTTGATCACCCATGCCATATAAAGCAACGGTTTTATCCGTTAAATCAAGGGTTGAAATATCAGCCCAGATAGACTCCCAATCTTCTTGAATTTCGCCATAGTCCCAGGTAGAAATACCAAAAATCAAGAAATCATAATCAAGACATTCATCGAGCGAACAGTCTTTGATATTGTGCAACGTAACTAAGGGAGAGTTTTCTTCGGTATTGTCGTTAGCTGTGAACTCTGCACCTAGTATTTCTTGAATTTTTTCTGCAACAATTTCTGTATAACAAGTTGTTGAACCATAGAACAAACCGATTTTCATAACCTACCCGTGAATATACTGAATTAACAAATACACCGAGTTAAATAAACCGGCCTTCTACTTTCTGTTCAGCTGCCTCTTTAACCCATATTTTCTAACGTCCACATGTTATCAGAAAAAATGAAATTTTATCTTTGTTTTTTCTCTCTACTAAAAAAGAAGATATGATATCAACCCCATTACGTTTCTGATCTTGTCCAAGGCAGCTAAATTGAATCAGGGCAAGGTGCTTGACTAATTAACTAGCTAGCTATTGGGGTTAAGGGTTTTGAAGCCAGAATGTTATTTTAACCAGTACAAATGGGCAATAACTTAATTGAATTGGTATTACTGCTTGTATTTCAAGATTCACTAAAATACTATTCAGAGCATCAACCGCTTTTACAGCGCTTCCATTTTATTTAAAAGAGTTTCAACCATGAAAAAAACCTTTGCTACTTTCTCACTTCTTGCTTGTGTTGCATTAAGTTTAGTTTCATTTAACGCGACTTCTGATGCTAAATCAGTTGAAGAAAACCTACGCAAAGCGAGTAATGGTCGTTTTGCTGATGCGCCTATTGAAGTGCTTGGCGAACTCCCTCTCAAAGGTTTTTATGAAGTAATGGTTGGTGGTCAGTATCTGGTTGTTGATGAGTCTGCAAGTTATGCCTTTTTAGGTGGCATTATCGACTTAACTACGATGGAAAATATTGCCGAGACGAGACGAAATAAAGCTAAAGCAGCGGCAGCTGAAGCGGCCATAAAAAAATTGCCTGAAGACATATTCGTGACTTACTCACCAAAAAGTGAAGTAAAAGGCACTGTGTATGTTTATTCAGATCCAAACTGTGGCTACTGTAAAAAGGTGCATAAAGAAGTGAACCAATATTTAGCTGCAGGTATTGAATTGAAGTATATTCCTTACCCTATCTTTGGTGCTAAGTCTGTTGAGCAAACAAGGCAAATGATGTGTGCTGACAACCCCGAAGTGGCGATGACAGAGTTAATGAGCGGAACAGATAAAGGTAATTATAAAAAATCTAGCTACCCTAGCGTTTGTTCAAAACTTGTTGATATGGGCAGTGAGTCTGGAAGAAGTCTTGGTATCACGGG
>CAWVWK010000302.1:0-1787 GCA_963933725.1 uncultured Colwellia sp. | reverse complement strand
CATCAACAGCAAAACCGTGGTTTTGTGAGGTAATCATCACAACATCACGTTCAAAGTCTTTTACGGGGTGGTTTGCACCATGATGACCAAACTTCATTTTAATAGTCTTTGCACCACTTGCTAAACCAAGTAACTGATGACCTAAACAAATACCAAACACTGGGATATCAGTTGTTAGAAACATTTTGATTGCTGCGATAGCATAATCACAAGGCTCTGGGTCACCCGGTCCGTTCGATAAGAAGATACCATCTGGGTTCATTGCTAATACATCTTCAGCACTTGTTTGAGCGGGAACAACCGTTAACTTAGCACCACGGTCTACTAACATGCGTAAAATATTACTTTTAGCGCCAAAATCATATGCTACAACATGATATTGTGCGTTATCAGGCGTTACGTGTCCTTTTCCTAACGCCCAACTACCTTCAGTCCATTGGTACGACTCTTTAGTAGAAACAACTTTCGCTAAGTCCATACCTTTAAGGCCTGGGAAAGACTTCGCTTGCTCTAAAGCTTTATCAACAGCGGCTTGAATTGTATCAGTGCTGTCATCTTCTAAAGTTAAGATACAACCGTTTTGAGCACCTTTTTCTCTAAGAATACGTGTAAGTTTTCTTGTATCAATATCACTAATACCTAATATGTTGTTCTCAACAAGGTATTCGCTTAAATTTTGTTCACTTCTAAAGTTACTGGCTAATAAAGGTAAATCACGTATAACCAAGCCTTTGGCGTAAATACTTTTAGACTCTTTATCTTCGCTATTTGTACCTGTGTTACCAATGTGTGGGTAAGTCAGGGTGATAATTTGTTCTGCATAAGAAGGATCTGTTATTATTTCTTGATAACCTGTCATTGAAGTGTTGAAAACAACCTCACCAACAGAAACCCCTTTTGCACCGATTGCTGTGCCCTTAAATACAGTACCCTCTTCAAGTACCAAAATAGCAGATATAGCCAATGTAACCTCCAAAAATAATAAACTCTATCGATGATGAATTTACGCAATTCGATCACCGAGATATTTTATAAAATATAGCTTTACTATAAATTCATAACATCACACTGCATGGAGTTAATACAAGCAGCGCGCTTTTGTGTTTAGTACGTCTTTCATGTATTTCATACCTAAAAAGGTAAAATTCACACATAAAAAATGTCAAAAACTTAAATATTGATGAAGCTTTTGACAAAATCCACTTATTCTACGCCTCTCCCCGCTTTTCGTCTAGTCTTAAATGAGCATTTACAGGCTTTTTATTTATTTTAAAGCGAATAAAACCAAGTTAATCTTTTAAGCCTAAAACATCCTGCATATCATAAAAGCCGGGTTCTGCTTCACTAACCCAAAAAGCGGCTCTCATTGCACCTAAAGCAAATGTCATTCTAGAGCTTGCTCTATGAGTAATTTCTAAACGCTCCCCTAAATCAGCAAAAAAAGCGGTATGTTCCCCTACAATATCGCCAGCACGCACAGTAGCAAATCCGATGGTATCTCTACTTCGTTCCTCAATTCCCTCATCCAACAGGCCTTCCCTTCCATAAACAGCTACTTTATCTAAGTCTCTGTTAAGGGTTTTAGCAATAACTTGCCCCATTTTCATGGCAGTACCAGAAGGTGAATCCTTCTTAAATCTATGGTGCGCTTCAAATATCTCTATATCAGTAGAGTCGCCAATTGCTTTAGATGTTATTTCAAGTAATTTAAACATCAAATTTACACCAACAGAGGTGTTTGGGGCCAAAACAATTGCCGTATCCTTTGCAGCTTCTTCAATAATATT
>CAWVWK010000301.1:0-1809 GCA_963933725.1 uncultured Colwellia sp. | reverse complement strand
TGCCGTGTTTCAATTCTTATTTTTTGGCGCGATGACAGGATTAGAACTGCCTTTCCGCACCTAAAAAATTAATAAAAAAACCTTGACGCAGATCGCCATATTTGATCTATTACTTATCTTTGGGTGATGGAAAAATAATGGCGTCATATTCAACAAAAGGTCTTGATCATTTAGGTTTGGTTGCTGGCATGAACAAAGAGCTTGGTATTGCCAAGATAATTGATCAGGCGCTCCCTGGGCAATGTGATGGCAAGCTTATCTCTTACGGTCAATTGGTTGAAGCCATGATTTTAAATGGGCTTGGCTTTGTTGGCCGTACCTTACATATGTACCCACAATACTTTAAAGAGCGTCCTGTTGAGCGCCTTATAGGTAAAGGGATAAAGGCTGAATATATCAATGACGATGCGCTAGGCCGTTGCCTTGATAAACTTTATGAAACGGGCGTGTCAGACATCTATCAAACGTTATCAGCGAGTGTTGTTAAACATTTAGGGCTACCATGCGAAGGCATTAATTTAGACTCAACCAGTATTCATGTTGATGGTAATTATGATCATGAAGAGGACTGTAAAGCGGTTAAACTCGTTAGAGGTTACAGTCGAGACCATCGTCCAGAGTTGAATCAGGTTGTACTTAACTTGATCACTGAAAACAAAGCAGGTATCCCCGTGTACATGCAAGCTGCCAGTGGCAATATTAACGACAATGAAGGTTTTAAACATATTGTTAAACACCACATTAGTAGCTTGAAAGCGGCGCAAGATAGCCAATATTTTATTGCCGATGCCGCCCTATATACCGCAGAAACAATTCAATCACTGGATGAACAAAAACAGTTATTTATCTCTCGCGCCCCGCAAAAGTTAAAGCAAGTAAAAGAAGCAATCGCCCGGAAAAACACACTAGATTTTAAAACACTTGATAATGGCTACAGCGCAGCATGGCTTGAGTCTGACTATGGCGAAGTAAAACAGCGTTGGTTATTAATAGAAAGCGAGCAAGCGAAAAAACGGGAGCAACATACGCTAGATAAACGTATGAAAAAAGACTCAAACGAGGTGATAAAATCATTCAAAAAATTGAGTCGACAGCGTTTTTCTTGTCCATTAGATGCAGCTAAAACATTAAATACATGGTTAAAAGCCCATAATGAGATTGGTATTGATGGCGATAAAATCCTTAAGCATGCCATATTCAAACAAAGTGGTCGCCCTAAGCTAAACCAACAACCCGATAGCTATGAGTACCAAATAACAGGGCAATTGTATTGGTCACTAAAGAGTCGAGAACAACGATTGCAAGAAAAAGGCATGTTTATGTTAGCGACCAATGATTTGAGTGAAGGGCTCACGATGGAGAAAATGCTCAGTCTTTACAAGTCTCAACAAAGTGTAGAAAAAGGGTTCAGGTTTTTAAAAAGCCCTGACTTTTTAACCTCATCACTTTATTTGAAAAAGCCAGAAAGAATAGAAGCGCTATTGATGGTAATGACATGCTGCTTAATGGTTTACGCGGCATTGGAGCATAAAATCAGAAGGGAGCTAAAGGCTCAGTCTGCCTATTTTCCCAACTTAAAATACAAACCATGCCAAAACCCAACCGCTCGTTGGGTATTCTTTTGCTTTCAGGGCATTCATGTCTTAACAATCAGTGGTGAGCAACAGCTAGTCTTAAATGTGGAAGAGAGGAACAGTATTATCATTAATTGCATGGGTAGTATCTATCAAAAAATTTATTCCTAAAAATACTGCGGAATGTCGGCTTAAACGAAAATTGCGCTTGTGTCTCTAATGCACCATTGCCACT
>CAWVWK010000300.1:0-1835 GCA_963933725.1 uncultured Colwellia sp. | reverse complement strand
GAGGTGAAAGACAATTGGACTAAGCAGCATCTACGGTGGTTAACTGAACTCGTATTACCACACGTTAGCCAACAAATCGTTTTGCAAGAAATGATACAAACCATTTCTGAGCGTATAAAAAGAACAGAGCGTTTAGTTAATGAATTAGACCATCAAATAAAGTCTTGGCGATTCTACCCTGTCGTTAAAGCGCTTCAGGCAATGCGAGGGGTTCGCTTATTGGTTGCTGCTGGGGTTATTGCTGAGCTTGGTGATTTAAGGCGTTTCGACCATCCAAGAAAGCTCATGTCGTATTTAGGGCTAGCCCCTTCTGAGCATTCAAGTGGCGATACACGTAAATTAGGTAAAATAACGAAATGTGGAAACGGACGTGCAAGAAGGCTACTGGTCGAAGGTGCACAAAGTTATAAACACAATGCAAACATCTCCACAGAGTTACAAAAAAGACAGGAAGATTTACCCAAGCCCGTTATCGATATCGCTTGGCAAGCACAGCTTCGCCTATGTCGTCGATACAAAAGGCTCTTGCATAAAGGCAAACACCGTAATGTGGTTGTTATTGCTATTGCCAGAGAGATGGCGGCATTTATTTGGTCTATTTCAAGAGAAGTTGTCATAGCACCAGTAGAGCCAAAACTAAGAGTCGCTAGGGTTCCTGCATAATGAAAAGTTTTAAGTTAGCGTATTGGGTCAAGCATCGGGTGTGGCACAACAACCGAGGGCGTTAGGATGGCAACGCTACGATGTAGCGTTGAACCACGAGTCTAGACTGAAATACAGGTGCCACGGCGGAAAAAGTAAGGTTAGCTCTGTTAGCCAATGAGGTTAATAATCTACGAATATCAGCATGATAACCGACGAAAATACTTGCTTCATCTAGTACGTTAACTTACTCATTTAACAAAATAAAAATTTATGGCCCGAAAAAAGGCAAGATATTCTATGGTTTTGCTTGACGTGGGGAGTCATACCAACGCCTAATTAACAGGCAAAATATAGTTGGTTAAAATAAGCGACGCAGGAGCAAAAACCAACTGTTTTTTGTCCTTGTTTAATTTCTTGTTAGGTATCACTTGCACAATGCTTATAAGAAGTATCTAGCCAGCCACTAGCTTTGCAAGTGCCATCCAATATTTTGTTGATATTAGCCACACGAATTTTAAGCTCTTCAGAACCTTTTATAGGATGGAAGAAATCAGGTGCTTTAAGCATTGCAACTAAGGTAATAAATTCATCATTAGATAACTCTGAAATAGATTTTTCAAAGTAAGTATTTGCAGCTGACTTTAAACCAATGACAGATTTACCGTAATTTGTCCCCATGTATGAACTAGTAACAAAAATATAGAGTTGATGATCTTTTGATAAGTTACGGTTTAGAACTAAAGCCATCACATCGCGGCCTAAATCTATTTTTTTACAACACTCAAATACACCGCGATAAAAGGATTGGAACCCACCTTTAATGCCTGGTAGCTCTTTGCCAAATAAAAAAAGATTTCGAGATAATGAGGATGTGATAGTTGTTAAACCCTGTCCTTGAGAAATATTTAATCCGTGATGGGAGTAAAAAACAGGGTCTTCAATTTTAAGTAATATATGTTTTTGTTCCTCTGATAAAATTGAAGAGTCATTAATATCGGTAATTACAGGTAAAACCTGCGTGACAGAAGAAGATGCCCAAATAAAAACGACACTTAAATATAAGGCGATAGTTATCAGTAAACCTAAGAATACTTTTAGTAATACTTTAAAATGCATCGAACATCCCTGTGATACCTAACGAGCTTGTAGAATTACTCGTTTTTAAACTTTATTTATAATCACAATACTGT
>CAWVWK010000299.1:0-1837 GCA_963933725.1 uncultured Colwellia sp. | reverse complement strand
CCCAAACAAGCTACGATTTCTTTCTTTGCTATGCTGCTTTCTTAGTATCTTGTTTATTTCCTACTACCAAGACACTATAATTTCGTAAGAATTTTACAACGCACAATGCTTTTATAAATTGCTGCCAAAGTACATTTATGAATAGGTAGAACATCTCCTCGCCCCTAACCGTAACAACGATGTAACAACATTAAAGCATCTAATATTTAAGTGCTTACAATGGTTTGTAATGACATTAAAAGTAATTTATGGTTACTTACCGTACTATTAAAACGTCGCAAAATAGCTTTACAATTACTGTAAACATTTCGATAAAATCTTGAGAAGCATCCCGATAAACATCTAGGTAAATATCTCGATATGCTCCTCAATAAAATCGACTTTACAGGTATTTTTTTTCGATTTGGTATTCAGTTTGTATCAATCCGTATCAATTAAAACGATTGATACATTTAGCGACAAATCAAAATTTGTAAGGCGAAAAAATTAGGCGTACTTTAATCATATACATCAATAACCAAAGGATGTAGAGCAAGTAAGTTGTGGTACATGAGGGAAGTGTTAGGTTAATAAAACTAAACAGGAAGAGATATACATACTTGTGATGAACGTTTGTAGTAGACCCTCAAAGCAGGATTCATCTATAAGCTTCCCGTACTTTTGATAAAAATAAAAAATATAAATAATTGGGTGGAATATGACACATTGTAATAAAGCAAAACGCAAAGTTTTTGCAAGATCAATACTCGCTGCAAGTATCGCTACAACATTATATGCAAATGGCGTATATGCTGAGGAAGCAAGCCTTAATAAGGAAGAAAAAGAAATAGAAGTCATCGAAGTAACAGGAATGATTTCTAGTATTAAAGAAGCAACAAGATTAAAGCGTGATAATTTAGGTATGGTTGACGCTATTGTTGCAGAAGATATCGGTAAATTTCCAGATACTAACTTAGCAGAATCTTTACAACGTATTGCCGGTGTGTCAATTGACCGAAGTGGTGGTGAAGGTAATAAAGTAACAGTACGTGGTATGGGCCCACAATTTAACTTAGTGACTTTAAATGGCCGCCAAATGCCAAATGCTGGCTCGGGCCGTTCTTTTGAATTTTCTAATATAGCAGCAGAAATGGTTTCTGGTGTTGAAATCTATAAAACAAGTTCTTCAACAACGCCTTCTGGTGGTATTGGTTCATTAATTAATATTAAAATGGCTGAGCCGCTAAGTATCGGTGATAAATTAACAGGCTCAGTAAAAGGTCTTTACGATGAAGATGTAGGTGAGACCACTCCAGAGGTTTCAGGTCTTTTTAGTAAAGTGATTAATGATGATTTTGGTGTTTTAGTTTCAGGTAGCTACCAAAACAGAAAAACTTCTACTGACTTTGTTCGTGTAAGAGAGTGGAAATATGTTCCAAACGGAACACTTGGCACTGTAAAAGGAGCATATTTTGCACCTCTTCAATCAATTTATGGGCATCAAGAAGCAGACCGTACCCGTGTTAATGCCAGTGCTGTTTTGCAATATGCGCCTACCGATAGTTTAATCGCAACTTTAGACTTCCAATTTTCAGAATTTGAAAATGAGAAAACAGAAAATGAAGCCGCTATTTGGTTTGGTGCAGGTAAAAATCCTCAAAAAAGCTGGAATGAAGCAGATGCAAACGGCACAATCACTTCTGCAAGTTTTACCAATAAACCTGTAGATTTTTTTAGCGCAGCACCTTCTACAAAAACTACAAATGATTCTTTAGGATTAAAATTAGACTGGGAAATCAGTGATAACTCTACCCTTACTTTTGCCGGAAGTACTTCTGCTTCAGAGTCAGATCCAAAC
>CAWVWK010000298.1:0-1881 GCA_963933725.1 uncultured Colwellia sp. | reverse complement strand
AGCGAAGCGCAAAGAGCCTTCAGGCTTACAAGCCAAGCACCCAACGCCAGCAAACCATATTAGTTTTGTAAGCCTGAAGGCCTACCTACGGCCTATTTAAAGAGAGCTTGGTGTTTTCATCTGCTCGGAAAATGTCTAATTTTTATGGCTTTCGTAAACAGGTTCTTAATTCGCAAAACCTGTGTAATTCGATGAGATCACTAGTCACTAATTCGCTGTTCCCATCAAACAGCAGACGAAAAAAAACACCATATTCAAAAAGAATACGGTGTTTTATAAAGATAAATTTCATAACAATCGAGAGGATCTCAGTTTGTTATTGAATAACTATCTCTTATGCTTCTTCAGTAACAACAACTACGTTGATCGTTGTGTCTACATCGTTATGTAAGTGAAGTACGATTTCGAACTCACCTGTTTCACGAATAGCACCTAAAGGTAAACGTACTTCAGCTTTAGTTACTTCAACGCCAGCTGCAGTAATTGCATCAGCGATATCACGAGTACCAATAGAACCGAATAACTTACCTTCTTCACCCGCTTTAGAAGCGATAGTAACAGCAGCAAGTTCAACAATTTTAGCTGCGCGTGCTTGTGCTACTTCTAAAACGCCCGCTAATTTAGCTTCTAATTCAGCACGACGTGCTTCAAAGTGCTCAACGTTAGCTTGTGATGCGAAAACTGCTTTACCTTTTGGTAATAAGAAGTTACGTGCATAGCCTGATTTAACAGTTACCTTGTCACCAAGGCCGCCTAATTTGGCGATTTTGTCTAGAAGAATTACTTCCATAATAAACCCCTTATTAGCTTACTTGTGTAAGTCGGTGTATGGTAATAATGACAAGTAACGAGCGCGTTTAATCGCACGAGTTAATTGGCGTTGGTATTTAGCAGCAGTACCAGTGATACGGCTAGGAACAATTTTACCACTTTCAGTGATATAGTTTTTTAAAGTAGCAATATCTTTATAATCTATAGATGTTGCGCCTTCCGCTGTGAAGCGACAAAACTTACGACGTCTAAAAAATCGAGACATAAATCTCTCCTAAAATTTTATTCAAATAACTAAGCTGTTAAAGGAAAACCTTATAAACCAAGCTTAGTCAATCATTTCTATTTGCTGAGCATGTAACACCAATAACGGATTTCCGTTTCTTGATTCGTGGCGGTTAATAAAACCACGCACTGTTACCATAGAGCCAGCAACTAATTCACGAGTTAAGTGTGATAATTCACCTGTTGCCACAATTTGTATTCTTACAAATGCAAGTCGATTCATACCGCCTTCGTTTTGATCAGACCTATGATCTAAAGAAAACTGGCTATGCATAATGCCTGCAGGGCTTGTTGAATGCTTTGGTGTTTTCACAACCGAGCCGCTCAACACAAGGCTATTCTCTAATGGCGTATTGATAACAATATTTTTATTAGAGGCTGTAGTAGCATTTATCACAGATTACTTATTCTTCGCTAGCAGCTTCTTCAGATACAACTTCTTCAGATACAACTGGCTCAGCAGCAACCTCTTTCTTCACTTCGCGACGCTCTTCACGACGGTCATCTTTAGCAGCAGCCATTGGCGACGCTTCAGTTACCGCAGTTTTAGTGCGCATGATCATGTTACGAATAACTATATCGTTATAACGGAAAGAAGTTTCAAGTTCATCAATAACTGACTGTGGCGCTTCAATGTTCATAAGAACATAGTGTGCTTTGTGTAATTTATTGATTGGGTATGCTAATTGACGACGACCCCAGTCTTCAAGACGGTGGATTTTGCCTTCAGCAGCATTGATCAAGTCTGTGTAGCGCTGGATCATACCAGACACTTGTTCACTCTGATCAGGGTGAACCATAAATACGATTTCGTAATGACGCATC
>CAWVWK010000297.1:0-1914 GCA_963933725.1 uncultured Colwellia sp. | reverse complement strand
ACCATTCCTGGTTATTGCCATCTACATCAACTATCAACATCTAGCTTTTATGCTGATCGTAACAAAATGGCAAATATACCTAGTGCTTTTGTTCGTACTAAAGTCACCCTAGAAGTTGAGGTATCAACAACGCCCCCCATAGAGCTACCTGTTACAGAGCAAATATGTGATTGCTGTCAAAGTAGCTTGGATAAAATAGGTGAGTCAAGAAGTGAAAAACTCGAATTCGTTCCAGCACATATCAAGGTGATTAAAACAGTTCGCCCTAAATAGGCTTGTAAGCAATGCTAAAAGTCGGGTACCGCAAATCAAGTTAAAACGGCGCCAATGCCACCATCACCAATCGCCACAGCAAGCTTGTTAAGCCAACTTATTACAAGTAAATACCAATATGGTCTGCCACTTTATCGACAAGAGAAGATGTTTAACGATTATGGCATTAGTTTAAGTCGTTAAACGACGTCAGATTGGTTGCTTCGTTGTAGTGAATTACTGATGCCATTGTATGAGCTATTAAAATCTGCATTGCTTGCAGAGCCCTTAATTCATGCTGATGAAACACCTCTAAAGGTTATTCGAGAAGAAAAGAGCACAAGTTACATGTGGGTGTATTGCAGTGGAGAAGATAGTCTGAATAATAATCGTATCAATAAGGCGAAGAACATCGTCTTGTTTGATTACCACAATAGCCGCTCAGCCCAATGTCCTATTAAATTCCTTGAAAGTTATAACAGTTACTTACAAGTTGATGGTTATGCTGCTTACGGAAAAACAGAACCCATATTGGCTGATTGTATGGCGCATGCACGTCGTAAATTTATAGAAGCGAAAACAGCACAAGGTAAATCAAAAACAGGTAAAGCAGATGATATATGGTGCGCTAGTTCACGCTCGGTACAAAAATTCAAACCTAATACGCCATGAAATCTACACTGGTAATCGCCCTAAGCAGTATTTTTACTTGCCTAGTCACAGCGACAATTATTTTGTGAGGCTTAGCCGCTGCTGCCGCTACGGTAGGCAATCTATATGAAGCCCATCAGCGCTATATGCATTGGAACGACCGCGGTTGAGCTCTCAAGATACAGTCTTATTAGAACGCTGCATTGTATTGCAAGACGAAGAGCTGAAATATCCCGTTCACAGAGAGGTTGAATCTGGTATCTTTTAACCTGAGTCAGCTGGCTCTTAAATCTATTCTAGCTGTGTCGATGAATTTTAAAATCAAGTGTTTTTGGGATTAATATAATAAATTGTCATCAAATAAACGGAGTATTAAGGATGCAAAAGATCATTAATACGGGACTTATAGCTAGCCTAATTGCCCTACTGCTAATAAGTCTTTCGGCTTATGCTAAAGAAAAGCCAAATATTTTAGTGATTTTTGGGGATGATATCGGTTGGCAAAACATGAGCGCCTTCGGCATGGGCAATATGGGCTATACCACGCCTAATATTGACACCATAACGAAAGAAGGCATCCGCTTTACCGACCATTATGCTCAGCCTTCTTGTACCGCAGGTCGCGCCGCATTTTAACCAGTCAATACCCAATTCGCTCAGGTATGACTACCGAAGGCCAACCCGTCAAAAGCTTAGGTTTACAAGCTAAATCAACCAGCGTGGCTGAAGTGCTTAAATCAGCCGGTTATGCCACGGGACATTTTGGAAAAAACCATCTTGGCGATAGCAATGAACATCTGCCTACAGTGCATGGTTTTGATGAATTTTTTGCAACCTTTATCACCTTAATACTCAAGAGGAAATTTAACTTATTTAAAGATTAGGTGAGTATTAAATTTTAACTACTTTACAAAGTAATTATCTTTTATACATTGTAAGTTCATTTTTAAAATTCCTTACTTAACTTATAAGCACATGACTTAAATGGGTAAATTAGGTTATTAATCACCT
>CAWVWK010000296.1:0-1944 GCA_963933725.1 uncultured Colwellia sp. | reverse complement strand
TCAACAAAAACAAGCTAAACTATAGAAAACGCCACAAAACCAAAGGTAAAACAAACAGTGTAAACAAAACACAAAGTCACTTTTCCATTTTGTTTACAAATCAAACAACATGAACTCACAATATGGTTCACTTACTGATATATTTTTGCTATAATCCGCGCGCTTTATTTTGGCTGCTATACTTAATTGTTCGGAAACCTGTTTTAAAGGTTCATTGAGTTAAGGGTTAGTTGCCGTTGAAATCGCATCGCTCTTTTAAAAGTCATTTACTAATAGGTACATTATTATGCATCCCATGCTAAATATTGCAGTTCGTGCTGCTCGCAACGCTGGAAAAGTTATTGTTCGCTCTCTTGAGCAACTTGATAAAGTTGAAATTGAATCAAAAGGTTCTAACGATTTCGTTACAAGCGTGGATAGAAGTGCTGAAGAAGCAATTATTGAAACTATTCGTAAATCGTATCCAGACCACACAATTATCTGTGAAGAGTCTGGTATTTTAAAAGGTGCAGACGACAACGTTCAATGGGTTGTTGACCCGCTAGATGGCTCTACAAATTTCATTAAAGGCATTCCTCACTTTGCTGTATCTATTGCTATCAAAGTAAAAGGCAAGTTAGATCAAGCTGTTGTATTTGATCCAATTCGAGGTGAATTATTTACTGCTAGTCGCGGTAAAGGTGCGCAACTAAACAATACCCGCATTAGAGTATCTAGCCAAAAAACATTAGCTGGTACTTTACTCGCAACAGGTTTTCCATTCAAACACAAACAACATAGCAAAACTTACATGGCAATGTTTGCATCGTTATTTGAACAAAGTTCAGATTTACGCCGTGCTGGCTCTGCCGCATTAGATCTTGCTTACGTTGCTGCAGGTCGTGTTGACGGTTTCTTCGAAATTGGTTTAAAACCTTGGGATACGGCTGCAGGTGAATTACTGGTTATTGAAGCAGGCGGGTTAGTGACAGACTTCACTGGCGGACACAATCATACCCAATCGGGCAATATTGTTGCGGGTAATACTCGTCTTATTAAAGAATTACTTAAAACAATTCGCCCACACTTAGGTCAAGCATTAAGTAACTAAGCGTTAATTAACTACGTTATAACTTATAACATATTAATTTTAATAATTTACATAAAAAAAGCGCCTTCTGGCGCTTTTTTTGTTTTAATAGCTACACATTTTATTAAAGAAAATTTTCCATGTATAACTTACCAACGTTTCAACCTGAACATAAGCAAGTTTTTTCTCAAGGTGAGGTGGCGCTCGTTGGAGCAGGTCCAGGTGACCCCGACTTATTAACCTTGCAAGCCTTTCGTTTTATGCAACAGTCAGATGTGGTTTTATACGATCGCTTAGTCAGTGAAGAGATAATGGCATTACTTCCATCAAGTTGTGAGCAAATATACGTAGGTAAAATGCAAGCCGAGCATAGAGTTCCACAAGATAGAATTAATGAAATTCTAGTTGAGCAAGCCAAGCTTGGAAAAAGAGTATTGCGTTTAAAAGGAGGCGATCCTTTTATTTTTGGCAGAGGCTCTGAAGAAGCCCAGTTCTTGTTATCACGTGGAGTGGCTTGTCATATTGTGCCAGGAATGACCGCTGCATCTACATGTGCTGCTTATGCTGGTATTCCGCTAACACACCGTGAAGTATCGCGATCTTGTACACTTATTACAGGGAATGTAGCCAAAAATGGTGAGTTAGATTTACCATGGCATACATTAAACGATACTCAACAAACAGTTGTTTTCTATATGGGCATAAAAAGTTTGCCCATTATTATGAAACAGCTTATCCACGCCGGAAGAAGTGAAGAAACGCCTGCGGCTTTAATTCGTGAAGGTACCCGTAAAAGCCAACAAATGGTTAAAGGGGCGTTAAAAAACCTTGAGGCATTAGTAAAGGCTCATAACATTAAGCCACCAAGCTTGATT
>CAWVWK010000295.1:0-1995 GCA_963933725.1 uncultured Colwellia sp. | reverse complement strand
TTTTTACCTTTTATCGGGTTATATACACTATCACCCGTTTTAACGACACCCGAGTAAACTCTAAAGAAAGTTAATGTACCAACAAAGGGGTCTGTCGCAATTTTAAAGGCTAATGCGGCGAAAGGAGCATTGTCATCTGCCGGACGAGTGCCTTCACTTTCTTCTTTATCGTCATTAATACCTGTTATCGCTTTAACATCGGTAGGTGCTGGCATAAAGTCAATAACAGTATCAAGTACTGCTTGAACACCTTTATTTTTGAACGCACTACCACAAGTACATAATACGATGTCATTGGCGAGAGTACGAGTTCGTAAACCAGTCTTAATTTCATCTTCGCTTAAATCACCTTCTTCAAGGTATTTTTCCATTAAATCATCATTTGCTTCAGCAGCTTCTGCAACAAGATTGTCACGCCACTCTTGCGCAAGTTCTAATGAATCAGCAGGAATATCTTCATAAATAAAACTCATACCTTGATCTTTATCTGACCAGTTAATGGTTTTCATTTTAATTAAATCAATAACCCCTGCAAACTCATCTTCAGCGCCTACAGCTAGATGAATTGGAACTGCATTAGCTCCCAAGCGTTTGTTCAACTGTTCTACAACAGCTAAAAAGTTCGCACCCGTTCTGTCCATTTTATTAACAAACACCACACGTGGAACAGCATATTTTTCCATTTGACGCCAAACCGTTTCAGTTTGCGGTTGTACACCTGAAGATGCACATAGTACTAAAACAGCACCGTCTAACACACGTAACGATCTTTCTACTTCAATGGTAAAGTCAACATGGCCAGGCGTATCAATGATATTAATACGGTGGTTCTCATATTGATTGTTCATGCCTTTCCAGAAACAAGTCGTTGCAGCAGAGGTAATTGTGATACCACGCTCTTGCTCTTGCTCCATCCAATCCATGGTAGCAGCACCGTCATGTACTTCACCAATCTTATGAGAAAGACCCGTATAAAAAAGTACACGCTCGGTTGTGGTCGTTTTACCTGCATCTACATGCGCACAAATACCAATATTACGGTAGCGCTCTATAGGGGTGTTACGTGCCAAAGCTTTATCCTCTTGTCTTGTCACTATGCAATGAAAAGAACGATTAAATTAATTTAATTAAATATTTATATAAAACTTATAGTAAATAAGAAAGTAATAAAAAACACTTAATTAATCTAACTTGTTAAAAATGAGTATGGCTAGCAAGATTACTCTTGCTAGCCACTAACCTACCGAAGTAGGTATTACATTCGTGCAATACAGCTATTTTACCAGCGGTAGTGAGCGAATGCTTTGTTAGCTTCAGCCATACGGTGAACGTCTTCACGTTTCTTAACCGCTGAACCTTTGCTATCAGACGCATCTAACATTTCGTTAGCTAGGCGCTGAGCCATTGATTTTTCACCACGTTTACGAGCTGCTTCAACTAACCAACGCATGGCTAGAGCATTACGACGTACTGGACGTACTTCAACTGGAACCTGGTAAGTAGAACCACCAACACGACGAGATTTAACTTCGACTTGTGGACGGATGTTCTCTAAAGCCGTTTCGAATAATTCGATTTGGTCTTTATCAGATTCTTTAGTAGAAAGTATATCTAATGCACCGTATACAATTTTTTCTGCAGTAGATTTCTTACCATCAACCATTAAAATGTTGATGAATTTTGCTAAAAGTTCGTTATGGAACTTAGGATCTGGCAATATTTTACGTTGCCCTACGACGCGTCTTCTTGGCATCTTAATTCTCCGTTATATTCAGGATTAACCCAAAATGTAATATATTATTTGGCCTTACTTAACGTTTCTTTTCTCAACTTAACAAGTGAGAATGGGAAACTTAAGATTTAGGTCGTTTAGCACCGTATTTAGAACGGCCTTGTCTTCTATCGCTTACACCAGAACAATCTAGCGCGCCACGAACAGTGTGATAACGCACACCTGGTAAATCTTTAACACGACCACCACGGATTAAAATCACG
>CAWVWK010000294.1:0-2027 GCA_963933725.1 uncultured Colwellia sp. | reverse complement strand
CCTATCGAGAAAAATAAGCCACTCGATGGCGTGAATTTAATGCCCTATGTAAGCGGTGAAAATAAACAGCAACCTCATGAAATATTATTTTGGCGAAACTTTGATAAAGGTATAGTAGCAGCTCGACGGGGAGATAATAAAACCCTGTTATTTAAGAAAAATCAGCAAAAACATTTATATGACTTAGATAAAGACCTTGCTGAAACGTCTAACTTATACAAAGCCAAAAGCGAAACTTTTAATAAGCAACAAGTTGAAATGACATCTTGGGAAAGTGAGCTTGCAACAGAGCCGGCTTTTAAAGGCTTGCTTATGGCTAAAAAGGCACATGCAAAGAAGCTAAAAGAATATAAAAATAAAAAGAAAAAAATAGAGTAATAAAAATGACTGATGAAAATAAACTTGTTGAAGAAAAACCTTCATGTTGTGCACCAAACACAGGATGTACACCCAACATTGAAAGGCGTCAATTATTAAAAGGGATTAGCGCTAGTGCTGCAGCAGCGACCGGTTTATTCAATATGCCAGTAATGGCAGGCCCTTTTGCTTTTGATAACAATAAAAAACTAGACGCTGACAGTAACAACCCTATTCCACTCGATAAAAAACTCGACAAAGACTGGGTTAAATCACTCTATGCTCGTGGAACAGCCACTACGTACAAAGGTTGGGAGCAGCTTCAATATATCGGTATGCCTATTGGCGGTATCGGCAGCGGCACCGTTTATATTGGCGGCGACGGAAAACTTTGGGTGTGGGACATTTTTAATGAGAATCATGAAGGTGTCGTACCGCAAACATACAAACACCCTACTCTGGTTAACGAGCACGGTAGCAGCGATATAAAAGAACGAAATGGTGCCAATTATATTAGCCCACCAGCACAAACCAGCCCATGGCATTTTGACCAAGGTTTTGCTATCAAGTTCGAAAACGAACAGGGTAAAGAACAACGTTTAACTTTAGATCATAAAGGGTTTGACGATATTACTTTTACCGGTCAACAACCTATTGCAGAAGTGCTGTATAAAGATGCTAAAAGTCAATTAGAAGTAAAATTAGAGGCGATGACACCTTTTATCCCACTAGATACCGACCGTTCTAGTTACCCTGCAACTATCATGTCTTACTCTGTAACTAATAACAGCAGCGCTAATAAAAATGTGACCCTTGAAGGGTGGTTTGAAAATCCTGTACTTAATAGTAATAGTAACGGCAAAGACCAGTCAGGCACTAAACGTTTCACCCAAGGTTACACCAGTAAACAAGGTAGTGGCGCGTTAGCAACGGCTAAAGGTGATACCCCTGAATCTGATAAAAAGCTACAAAACCAAGACAATTACGGTTCATTTGCTCTTCATTGTCTTGATAAAAACACAACCACAAATATTGAAGAGCAACTTGCCCATGTAAAAAGTGAAATAACGCTAGCTTCTGGTGAAACACAAACTGTTATCTTTATTGTTGCATGGTATTTCCCTAATCAAAAAGCGATGTTTAAAGATGAACATCAAAACATAAAACGTTGGTACGCCAGTGAATATAATAACGCAAAAGAAGTAGCATTAGACATTACAAATTCGTTTGATGAACTTACCTCACTTACAAGGTTATGGCGAGATACTTGGTACGAAAGTACCTTACCTCATTGGTTATTAGAACGCGCGATGATCCCAACTAATGCGCTACAAACTAACACAGCCTATCGACTAGAGAACGGTCGTTTTTGGGCATGGGAAGGTGTCGGTTGCTGCGCAGGTACTTGTACTCATGTTTGGCATTATGCCCAAGCCGTTGGTCGTTTGTTTCCTGATTTAGAGCGAGATTTACGTGAACGAACCGATTATGGTATTGGCTTTAAAGATAATGGCGCGATAGCTTTTCGTGGTGAATACAACGACAAGGATGCAACCGATGGTCAAGCAGGCGTCATATTGCGAACCTACCGTGAACATCAAATGAGTCCTGATGACGAATTTTTAAAGCGCGTTTACCCTAAGGCTAGAAAAGCATTAGAATTTTTAATT
>CAWVWK010000293.1:0-2050 GCA_963933725.1 uncultured Colwellia sp. | reverse complement strand
AATCTGTTGTTTGCAGGCATTTCTATATCGTGAACTAAAGTGAAGTGACATTTTCTTGCTAATGAGATAACTTTTTCAAAATCTCTTACACCACTAACAGGGTTTCTGTCTTTTAACCAAATATCGAAGTTTGCATTACTATCGCTAGTAAACTCACCTTGATATTTTAAAGGTCCATAAATACACAACAGGCCATCCGTTGGAAGTGTTTGTTCAGCTATTTCAAATAGGTTTTCAACGTAATCCCAACAGACAATGTGCAGTGTATTTGCACTATAGATAGCATCGACTGTATCAAGGTAGTTTTTAAAAGAGGGACTTTTGTCGGCCAAATTGATGCTGATAGGGCGCTTAATATTTAGTAGGTTATCGGCGTCAATCCATTGATTAATTCCATCGTGGTTAACAGGTAAATCACTTGTCTGCCACGTAAGGTAAGGCATTTTTTTAGCAAAATATACTGCATGCTGACCTGTGCCTGAGCCAATTTCTAAAACATATTTTTTGTTTGTTAACGCATTTTTTAATATATCAAGTATGTGACGTTTATTATTCTCGCATGCTTGAGAAAAGGGCTTGTTCATGGGGAACTCTATTTTAGTTTCTAAATAGGTTAAAGCTTTGTCTTAGCGTTTCTATTAAAGTGTGTACCAAAGCGGAATATAATCACTAGAAAAAATTAATGCTATTTTCTTTTTGATTTATTTTGTCTAGCTCCCTTTTTATTGATTTTCGAGTTTTTGCCACCCTTTTTATTTTTTCTCGAAGCAGGTGGCTTTATAATAAATACCTTATGAAATGGTTGCTCGTCATCTATAGGGATAGCTTTACCAATACTCTGTTCAATATGTCCTAACTGTCTCATATCATTTTCAACAGCAAAAGAAATAGCCGTACCCGTTTTACCAGCACGGGCAGTTCTACCTATTCGATGAATATAATTTCTAGGATCTTCTGGCAGATTATAATTAATAACTAAAGAAATGTTATTAACGTCAATGCCGCGGGCTGCAACATCTGTCGCTACAAGCACTCTTAACCTACCGTTTTTAAAGGAGCTTAAAGCTTGTTCTCGTATTGCTTGTGTTTTACCACTGTGCAAACTTGCTGCTGAAATATGAGCTTGTTCAAGCGCTTTAACAATAATGTCAGCACCGTACTTTGTTTTACAAAATATAAGTACTTTATCAAAACTTAAATCTTCCAGTATATTGAAAAGCAGTGGAACTTTATTCGATTTTTCCAATAAACAAACACGCTGCTTGATTAAATCAACGGTAACTGTTTCTGGCTCAATATGAACTTTAGAAGGGCTGTTCAGAATCTCTCTTGCTAATATTTCAATTGGCTCTGGCATAGTCGCTGAAAATAACATCGTTTGACGCTTTTTAGGTAAGTTTGAAATGATATGTTGAACATCACTGAAAAAGCCCATATCAAGCATGGTATCAGCTTCATCTAAGACAAAAACCTCTAGGGCTTTAAAATTAACGTCACCGGTTGCGATTAGATCAAGTAAGCGCCCAGGTGTAGCAACCAAAATATCAAGGCCTTGTTTGATCGCATCAACTTGGTTTTGTCTGCCAACCCCACCATAAACAACCTTTGTATTAAGTAACAAACCATTAGCGTAGTTGTCTATGTTCTCCATTATTTGCGAAGCAAGTTCTCGTGTAGGCGTAAGTATGAGAGCACGCGTGCTTTTACTTTTTTTCAATTCCTCGTCATTGTTTCTAGCAAACTTATCAATCATAGGTAAAGAGAACGCAGCTGTTTTACCTGTTCCTGTTTGCGCGATACCCAGTAAGTCTTCGCCATCTATTAAAGGCATAATACACGCTTCTTGAATCGGAGTAGGCTCTGTATAACCTTTAAGCGCAAGGCGCTCTATAATAGAATCTAATAATTGAAAATCGCTAAATGCAGACATGTCGCCTCAGTTACCAAAGGTAATAAGTTACTTATTTAATATATGCTTAATTTTAACCTATTCGCATCCAAGTAAGTATTTATTTCTATCCAAAATAAATGAGGACAGTCAAAAATTACA
>CAWVWK010000292.1:0-2053 GCA_963933725.1 uncultured Colwellia sp. | reverse complement strand
ATAAACCCAAGTAAGAAAATTTTTCGAATCGGTGATATTACCAAATTCAATACGTGTTGCGCCGTTTTGATCTGTTACGACAACACTTCGCTTGTTAACTGAAATAGACGTAATTGGCGATTTAAGTGAATAAACTTCACCTTTATATGTATAAGACATAATAGTACTCTTTTAATGTGCACATAAGTGCTTGTTTAAGAAAAGCTATTATTGTTTACTAAAAATTTTTGCTATCAAAAAAGTAGCAAAGTTTAACGAGGAATGGCTCGACAATTTTTTAACTGCGGCACGACTAATTAATAACTTGGATGCCCGACAATAATTTAAGCTTGATATTTTGAGTAATGACTAACTGTGAAAAGGTAAGACATAACTTAGTTTTAAAGTAAAACTAGGTTAAATAAACTAGATAAGGAATAAATAACACGTAGATAATATAGACTAATGTTTAAAAAGTAAATATGTTTTAATAAATAACCTGTGTTCAGGTTAAATATATTAATTCCGCTTCCGTCGTACAAAAACTAAAAGAAAAATGAAGGGCAGTCATATTTACTAACTGGTATAATCTATCAATGTCATTGTCTTCTGCAGGGCGAATAATCATCATAAACTCCTAAACTTATTATTATTTCATCAAGTTTTCACTTTTTTGATTGCTTGAGCGCCTTAACAAAGCCTCTTTAATGCTTTTTTAAATTTATGCATTAACTCATCAGTATTTTCAATTCCTACCGAGCAACGAACTAATCCTTCAGGGATGCCTAATGCAATACGCTCTTCTATCGTGCATTCGATATGGCTGGTAGTTGAAGGTAAGCCTAATAAAGTATCAACAGAGCCTAGCGTTGATCTTAAATGATGAGGCTCAAAGGTATTTACAAAAGTTTCAACGGCGACAGTACCACCTTTTAAATTAAAGCTAAGTAAAGCGCCAAAACCTTGCATTTGTTTAGCTGCAATATCGTGATCAGGGTGCGAGGCTAAACCAGGATAATACACGGCATCTACCGAATCACTTTCTAATAATAACTCTGCTAATAACTGTGCATTATGCATGCTTTGTTGCATTCTTAATTCGAGCGTTCTCATACCACGTGCAATTAAAAAGCCTCCCATAGGGTCAAGACAACCGCCTGATAGCTCTTTAAAAGCAACAATACTTGGCTTGATAGCATGTGAAGTACAAACAACACCGCCCATTGTGTCAGCATGACCACTTAAAAACTTTGTTGCGCTATGTACAACGATATCAGCACCTAGCGTAATAGGCTTTTGGGTAATGGGGGTTGCAACCGTATTATCAACAATAACTTTTGCATCTTGTTCATGGGCAAGTTCACATAACTGCTGTATATCTTGTATTTTTAATAGCGGGTTTGAGGGAGTTTCTAAATACACTAAATCACAGCCTTGCTGAATAACTTGTGCTAATGATGTCTTTGTGTTTGAAGCAATTAGCACAACATTTACGCCCCATGTAGGTAATAAGTGCTCTAAAATAGCGTAACTTCCGCCATAAATATTGGCAGAGGCCACTAACGTCATACCAGGTTTAAGTTGGCTCATTAATGCCGCATAAATTGCCGCCATACCAGATGCAAAGGCAATTGCAGTGTCACTTTTTTCTAACAAAGATACCGATTTTTCAACAGCTAAAATAGAATCGCTTGGTGTATTTCGTGCATATAAGAAATCATCACTGCCACCTTGTGCAAGTGTTTCCCATGTTTTCATGTCTGCTTGTTTAGAGGCGACATCAAAATTTAAAGAAGCATTAGATAATAAAGATCTGGTCATAGGTGGAATACTAAAGGGTAGATAAAATATTTGTATTGATTTTAATTTACTCTCCACAAAGTAGCTAGTTTTCTTGATTAATTTTTATGAGTTCTATGAATGAAAGTTATGCAGATAAGTGTTTAAAACCTCTATTTCCAGTACATCACAGCACATTGCTGTCTTTTAGCATGACGTAAAATAAGCCTGAATATAGACAGGTATGAATATAAATAAAAAGCCCTTTGCTAAAGTGCGATAGTTTATCTGCACT
>CAWVWK010000291.1:0-2075 GCA_963933725.1 uncultured Colwellia sp. | reverse complement strand
GAGCGGAACAGATAAAGGTAATTATAAAAAATCTAGCTACCCTAGCGTTTGTTCGAAACTTGTTGATATGGGCAGTGAGTCTGGAAGAAGTCTTGGTATCACGGGTACTCCTTATATTTATTTAAGTACCGGTAAAGTGATTTCTGGCTATCAAGATGCAGCAACTATTATTGAAACGCTTAAAAAAGGCTAATCAGGCTTTATGCTAAAAAAGATTATTAGGCGAGAGTTTGTTAAGGACGATTACTTACCGTCAGCTTTACACCCCGTTATAAAACAGGTTTATGCAACGCGTGGGGTATTAGATGATAAAGAACTTTCGCTTAATGTTGCCAATTTAAAAGCTGTGAGCGCCGATGATACAAAGGATGCTCTAAAGGGATTACCTGAGGCTTGTCAAATTATCCATCAAGCTTTAATCAATAATACGGCGATTATGATCGTTGGTGATTTTGATTGTGACGGCGCAACAAGTACTGCCTTGATGATTGAAGGGCTCAATCTAATGGGCGGTAAGAATCATGATTTTATCGTACCTAATCGTTTTAAATATGGTTATGGTTTAACACCTGAAATTGTTGAAGTCGCGTTCAATAAAGGTGCCAAATTACTCATCACTGTAGATAATGGGATAAGCTGTATTGCTGGTGTTGAGAAAGCTAAATCGCTTGGCATGCAAGTGATAATTACAGATCACCATTTACCCTCAAATAAAACCCCAATAGCTGATGCCATTGTAAATCCCAATCAACATGGTTGTCCCTTTCCCAGTAAATCCATTGCCGGTGTCGGGGTTGCTTTTTATCTTATGCTCGCTCTTAGAAAGTATCTTAGGGAAGAAAATTATTATCATGACAACCAATTAAACGAACCAAATATTGCCCAACTTCTCGACCTTGTCGCTTTAGGTACCGTTGCCGATGTGGTATCCCTAGATGGTAATAACCGCATATTAGTTGAACAAGGCTTGAAACGTATTCGCGCAGGTAAAACCCGCCCAGGTATTCAAGCGCTTATTGATGTTGCTAACCGTAATCAGCAACAACTTGTTGCCAGCGACTTTGGTTTTGCGCTAGGGCCAAGAATAAATGCTGCAGGTCGATTAGATGATATGTCATTTGGTATAAACTGCCTTCTTGCGCCTGACTTATCAAGCGCACGCATGATGGCAAAAGAGTTAGATGACTTGAATAAAACGCGTCGTGAAATATCACAAGGAATGCAAACAGAAGCTGAAACCGTATTATCGAAATTGCATTTTAATGAGAAAGATGTTCCCAATGCGATCGCTTTATATCAACAAGACTGGCACCAAGGCGTTATAGGCATTGTTGCTGGCAGAATAAAAGAAAGTTTTCATCGCCCATGTATCGTCTTTGCAGATGGCTCTTTAGACGATGACAGTTTAAAGAATGACAGTTTAGAGAATGATGCTACGCGTTTGAAAGCCAATAATAAAGAGCAAGAAATTAAAGGCTCTGCTCGCTCTATTCCTGGTTTGCACATAAGAGACTTATTAGAGCATATAGATAGCCAAAATCCAGGGTTAATCCACAAGTTTGGTGGTCATGCTATGGCGGCTGGTTTATCTATTAGTAAAAGTGATTTTGCGAAGTTTCAAAAGTGCTTTAATGACACCGCTGGAAAATGGCTTAAAGAAGAGCAACTGCAGCAACTTATTCTTTCAGATGGCTCTTTATCAGCAAATGATATGAATCTTAGTTTTGCTGAAGAAATTCGTTTAGCTGGCCCTTGGGGGCAGAATTTTCCAGAGCCTATTTTTGATGATGAATTTGAACTAATCCAACAGCGTATTGTAGGAGAAAAGCACTTAAAAGTAGTGCTTGGTTTTCAGGGGATGCATTTTGATGGTATCGCTTTTAATGTTGATGTAAAACAATGGCCTAATAGTAACATCAAGCAAGTTCATGTCGCCTATAAGCTTGATATAAATGAGTTTAGAGGTAAACGTACAGTGCAGTTGATGATTGAAGAGATACGGGTTAAAAAGAAGTTAGAAGTTTTGAGCTGTCAGCTTTAAGTTAAAGACAAGTTAAAACGAAAAGTTAAAAGTT
>CAWVWK010000290.1:0-2096 GCA_963933725.1 uncultured Colwellia sp. | reverse complement strand
CTATACTTTGCATTACTTGTTTTTAAGTAATGCAATTATTCTTTATGGCATAATTTCTGCTTTAAACAAATTTGCTTACTATATTTATTAACGTCAAAAAAATGTTTACGGGAGTAATATTATGGAATTAGTTTTAGTTATGCTGATCAGTTTAATTGTCATTGTCGCTGTACTCGCAAATCGTTTAAATGATAATAGTTTTCCTTTTCCTTTTGACAGTCGAAGTACTATCTTCACTCCTGCTGAAAAGAATTTTCATAACTTACTCGAGCAGGCTGTCGGCGCAAAGTTTAGGGTGATCAATAGAGTCAAGCTAAGCGATATCGTTAACATCAGAAAAGGGGTATCGAGTAGAGCAAGTCAAAGTGCGACAAATAATGCCGAAACAAAATATTTAGATTTCGTAATTTGTGAACGCGACTCAATGAAGCTTATCGGGGCTGTAGACTTAGTTGATACGCGAGGTAAAGGCTATAAAGTAAAAAAAGATTGGTTTGTAAGTGGCGCTCTCGAAGCAGCTTCAATCCCACATGTTCGTATCAAAGTAAAAAATAATTACACGCTAGCCCAAATCAAACAGTGTATTCATAATCATTTATTAGGTAAGGCACAAACCACTCGTTTCCCTAAAGTAAAAGGCAGCGTTATACCTCCGCAAATGTTGAAAGCGAAGTCTAAACCAACAACAACTGGCGCATTAACCAAGGCAGCTGTGCAGCATCAACAAGCTTCACACTCGTTACCCCAACCAATGAGGAGCTTACCACATTAAATTGCCTCTCATATCGAGCCCATTCATTATTTACAAACTTTAGTCTTACTAGCTAATTTAAATTGATTGGGTATAATCGCGCATAACTTATTTATGAATAGAGAAAAACAGATGAAAGCAGGTATTATCGGTGCAATGGAGCCAGAAGTAGCGATTTTAAAAGCAAAATTAACAGACTTAACTATTGTCGAGCATGCTGGTTTTAGCTTTTCTCATGGCCAACTTGATGGCAATGAGGTTGTTATTGTTCAATCGGGTATTGGTAAAGTAGCAGCGGCTATTGCAACAACACTGTTAATAGATCATTTCAAACCGGATTACGTTGTAAATACAGGCTCTGCGGGTGGCTTTGATCCTAGCTTAAAAGTCGGCGATATCGTCGTAAGCTCTGAAGTACGATACCATGATGTAGACTTGACAGCTTTTGGTTACGAAGTTGGTCAACTTCCTGCAAATCCAGCAGCCTACATACCTGCACCAAAACTTATCGATGCAGCAAAAACAGGAATTGCACAATTAGATGGTATTCAGGCAATGGTTGGTTTGATCACCACAGGTGATACATTTATGACTAAACCAGATGATATCGAAAAAGCGAAATCAAATTTTCCAATAATGGCTGCCGTTGAAATGGAAGGTGCTGCAATAGCACATACTTGCCATCAGTTTAATGTCCCTTTTGTTATCATTCGTTCTTTATCAGATATCGCAGGAAAAGAATCACCAACTTCATTTGATGAGTATTTAGAAACTGCTTCAATTAACTCATCACAATTAGTTTTAAACATGCTAAACGCATTAAAAGGCATAAATCTTTAAGTCGATAATCTCTTTGAAGAGGAGTTTTAGCAAGTGACTATGTTTACATCTTATGAGTTAAGTCCCTTCAATTATCAGCTATTAGTTTTGTCTGCGGTCATGATGAGTAAAATTGTCATTACCGCAATATCCCCACACTATCCCTGGCGCTTTTTTAACTTATATTGTCGACTTCTCAGTGATAAAGTACTTCGCGTTAATGCTTCTCCTAATCAACAGAGGCTTGCTGGTTTGATATCAGTGTTTATCACTTTAGCTCCTGTGACTATAATCCTTTGGTTATTCTCTGCATTTATCGAAGTTGTTTTTTTGTGGAATGCTTTTTTACTTTATATGGCTATAGGTGCAACTGACTTACCTAAACTCTCTCGAGAAGTCGCATCGTGTTTATTAGCCGATAAAAAACAAGACGCTAAAAAAGTCATTTCACCTTGGTTATTGCGTCAAACCCAACCTCTTTCATCAATGGGGATAGCAAAAGCAAATATAGAGGTATTACTATTGA
>CAWVWK010000289.1:0-2110 GCA_963933725.1 uncultured Colwellia sp. | reverse complement strand
AAATACTTAGTAAGTAGTCTTGTTTGACTTACTCTTTACCAAATACGTTGTTTTCTTGTTCTTGTACACGGATAAACGTTGTACGCTTAGTTAATTCTTTTAACTTAGCAGCACCAACGTAAGTACAAGTAGAGCGAACGCCGCCCATAATGTCGTTGATAGTGTTTGCTACTTCACCACGGTAAGGTAATAAAACTGTTTTCCCTTCAGCCGCACGGTACTTAGCAACACCACCAGAGTGTTTAGTCATTGCACTTTCAGAAGACATGCCGTAGAACTTCATGAATTTCTTACCGTTTTCTTCGAAAACTTCACCACCACTTTCAGTGTGACCAGCAAGCATTCCGCCTAACATAACGAAATCGGCACCGCCACCAAAGGCTTTAGCAACGTCACCAGCACAGCTACAACCACCGTCACCGATAATCATGCCTGATAAACCGTGAGCGGCATCAGCACATTCGATAATAGCTGATAATTGTGGGTAACCAACACCTGTTTTAACACGGGTAGTACAAACTGAACCTGGGCCGATACCTACTTTAACGATATCTGCACCGGCTAAGATTAACTCTTCTACCATGTCGCCAGTAACTACATTACCAGCACTGATAACTTTGTCCGGGAATTCAGCACGAACTCTTTCGATATATTGAACTAAATGCTCTGAGTAGCCGTTAGCGATATCAACACAAATAAAGATAAGGTCGTCTGATAATGCCATAATGTCTTTTGTTTTTTGGAAATCAGCCTCTGAAGTTCCTGTTGAAACCATTGCATTATTAAGAGCGCTTGCCTCATTTTTTTCAACAAAACCAGCCCAATCAGCTACTGTGTAGTGCTTATGAACTGCAGTCATTACATTATGTTCTGATAATGCAACAGCCATCTCAAATGTACCTACAGAGTCCATGTTAGCTGCTATAATTGGTACACCAGCCCATTTACGACCACTGTGCTTAAACGTGTATTCACGTTTTAACTCTACTTGTGAACGGCTCTTTAAAGTTGAACGTTTAGGTCTAAATAAAACATCTTTAAAACCAAGCTTTAAATCTTGTTCAATGCGCATAATACTTCCTTCGATAAGGTGACTAAGCAACGAAGTATAGTTCAGATCGCTGCGGTCATAAAAAAAAGACAAAAAAAACTGGGGAATCCGAATTTTCGGACGCCCCAGTTTTGAGCATTGTACGCGCGGTTTAATTTTATGCAAGCTAAAGTTTGCAATGTTCGATATTTTTAATGGTTTTCAGCAGCAAAACACTGATTTAATGGAGTAATATTTTTTCTTTTTTTATAATAAAAAATAAAAAGTTTGAAGTTAAGAGAAACGAGTTGCGAGTAAGCTCAAGATAAAAGCCGTTTTTACCACCGATGTTATCGAGGCACTGCGCTATGCAGAGTAAGAGCAACAATGTATATTTTGTCTCGGTATCATCTGTGGCGATAATAATGTACTACTACGGCAAAATAACCGTTTCGCTCTTCGTACCAACCTGACATCTTATAGCTGATACCTGATAGCTGATATCTAATAGCTTCAATATTAAAGCTTCTCTTCTCCTTCAAGCTATTTTTACCTAAGCTCTTAACGCCAAATAGCTATCGTAATCAGGAATAGATTTTTGATAAGGCTGGTCAAATAAACTTGAATGAATAATTAGATCTGCGGTTGATTGATTACATGCAACGGGGATATTCCATACAGCGGCTAAACGCAATAGCGCTTTGACATCGGGGTCGTGAGGTTGTGCTTCTAATGGATCCCAGAAAAATATCATCATATCGATTTTTTGCTCGGTAATTAACGCACCTATTTGCTGATCGCCACCTAATGGACCACTAATTAACTTATAAAGAGATAAAGATACCTTTCTTTCTAACAAAGCGCCTGTTGTACCTGTCGCATAAAGGGTATGTTGTGAAAGCTTATCGCAGTGTTCAATGCACCACTGAACGAGTATTTCTTTCATGTTGTCATGAGCAACAAGCGCGATATTTTTCTGTGCGGGGTTGGTAACCGTTTTAAAATGCATAAACTGGCCTTCAATGATTAATACTACATATATCTTAAATTAATCTAATGAAATGTATAGATAAATAAATA
>CAWVWK010000288.1:0-2130 GCA_963933725.1 uncultured Colwellia sp. | reverse complement strand
AAGCCGGATAACGTTGATCACCTGTTACCTTGGCATGTTAAACATAGCTAGGTGTAGTTAGCTGGGCGCTTACGGTATTAACGACAGGGCTAGGTTTTTGTATAAATTGCCCCTGAGCTGCATCACAATCTAAAGACTTCACCATATTAAGTATTTCTTCACTTTCAATATGACAAGCGATTACTTTGATACCTAAACCATGACAAATTTGATTTACAGCTTGAATAAAGTAATTATTATCACTGTTGTTTACTAAATCACGAACATAGCTACCGTCAATCTTAATAAAGTCTAAATTTAATCCTCTAAGGTACTTAAAGGAAGTAAAACTCGTGCCAAATCGTTCTATTACTATGCCAATATCAAGCGATTTAAATAAGTTAATGTGCTTCGTTGCCAGGGGGATATTTTTTAGTAAGGCAATTTCATTAATTTCAAAATATATATTATTTTTACAAACAGGATGCTTGTCAATAAAGCTTGATAACCATTGAACGAAACTTTCGCTTAATAATGATTCCTGACTTAAATTAATAGCAATTATCTGTTTATTCTTGAAACCAATTAACTTAGTCGCTTCTGTTATTAGACTTTCATCAAGTTTTTGAGTTAACCCTAAGCGCTCTGCCATAGCGAACAATTGATTGTTAGGGATAATTTCGTTATTGAAATAAAATTTAGCTAAAAGTTCATTGTAGTAAATATTATCTATTAAATTTTCTTGGGCCATGGAGGTATTATTAATAGATTTAACTGATTGATAAGAGAACTCAATATGGCCAGCTTGCAGTAAATCTGCAATTAACGTATTCCATTGTTGAAGGCCTAAAGATAACCCTGTGTCTTTTTCACTCGATGTTTTATCTATCGCACCATCATTGATTTCTTTATCTGCAAAACTAGATGTTATCTGCGTTAATTTAGTATCTAAGTCAGTTAATAAATTATTTAATGATGTAGTATTCCTATAAGGTATTGCTACTATATTGGCGAAGTTATTATTATTAGCTTCTGAATTGAGTTTTGAAAAAAGAGACGTTGCTTTATTAATTTCTTGCTGCGATAACGCGAAAGGGTGCTCGAGAGTCACAACAAAGCTTCCCCCATTTAGTCTATAGAATTTGGCATCTGAAATATCATCAAAAGCAGTTTTTAATACTTTAACTGCGTCTGTTACGTATTTGTCACCAACCTGATAACCATGCTTTATATTTACGTGCTGAAGATAAGGCAATTCGATCAAAGCAATTGTACCTATATCATCCTCTCCTAGTTCAGATAAATGAGCACTAAATTGACTTTCAAAGGCACGGCGATTTGCCAAACCAGTGAGCTTGTCAATATAAGCTTCTTTAGTAAACTTTTCGGTTTGCTGCGTTAATGTATCAAAGTTTTTTTGAATATTACTTACCATAGTATTTAACGCATTAACTACCACATTTAATTCCCTTGTAAAAGGTTGTTTTGGGTTGATACTAAATTGTTTTTTACTTACATCCATTGCTTGTTTTTCAACTTGCGTTAACGGTTGTAATACAGCATTTAATATAAAGTAAGCCAAAATTAAACTAACGAGTAGTATAAGAGAAAAGGCGATAAAAGCGTTTTGACCATACTGCCAAAGCTGGTGGTAAGAAGAAGCCGCGTGCGAAGTTACCTTTAGCGTGCCAGCAATTTGCCAACCCGTGTTAATTTCACTGAATTTAGTTGGCGGTGAAAGCGTGAACCATTCAATAAACCAGGTTGGTACTGTTTCGACAGTTTTAGGGTTTTCTCGGCTAATAAGGTTAGTTTGTTTATCAGCTGAAATAAGGGTAATAGCAGCATAATACCCTCGATCAAAAATAGCAGAGATCATCGTCTCGGCTATAATTAAATTATCGCTGTTATCGGTTCCTAAATAAGGAGAAATAGATAACCCCAAACTTGTTGCTGTATCTTGAGCATGGCTGCCCATTTGTTCGTTCAAATAATCTTTAGTACTTTCAATTGTAACTAATAAGGTAACAGCAAAAGAGAGTAAACTGAGAAAAAGCACCAGACTATAAATTTGCGTTTTTAGACTGAATCCTTTACCTTTACTTGCGTTTTTCATGTGAGTTACCTAATAATGTTATTCTTGTTATAGTT
>CAWVWK010000287.1:0-2142 GCA_963933725.1 uncultured Colwellia sp. | reverse complement strand
CGATTACATTAATCAAAAAGCAATCTCTATACGTATAAGATAAAGAGAAACGTAAATAGATACTTTTTATCTATAAATACATCAGCTGGTGATACCTATGACGGCGCTATATTGGTTTAACAATGATTTGCGAATTGAGGATAACTCACTACTTACCAAGCTAGCACAAGAAAGCAAATCATTGCACTGTTGTTTTATTATTGATCCTCAATGGTTTAACTCATCATCGTTATTAAAGAGTACAATGGGATTAAATCGATGGCATTTTTTAAAGCAATCATTAAAAGAACTGGCAAAAACTCTGCACAACATAAATATTGATCTACAGGTATTGTATGGTAAGCCTGAAAATATTTTACCTAAATTAGTTGATGAGCTAGCGATAGACACCTTAGGTTGTGGGCGCCAAGTAGGCTACCAAGAAAAGCAAACCTTAAAGGCGATACAAAATAAGTTACCGGGTTTAACTTTTAAAACAGCGTGGGTAAACACCTTGTTTACAGAAGACTTTATTGTCAATAGCAATGCCGTCTTCGGTAGTTTTTCGAAATTTAGAAAGGTTGCTGAAAAGCACTTAATTCAGATCAATATAGAGCCTTCATCTTCCGATTGGCAATGTCATGACAAAGGCCTTCAACCAATCAATACAACAGAAAACGCCTCTTTACACAACGCCATCACTGTCGTAGATAACCTCTTTCCTAGCCAAGCGTCCCATAACAAGACAGTGAACGAAATAATCATTAAAGGTGGCTGCGATGTTGCCTCACGGCATTTAACAGACTATTTTTTATCTGGCGCAGCAGACCATTACAAACAAACACGCAATGATTTGGATGGTTTACGGCGCTCAACACTCTTTAGCCCATGGTTAGCACTTGGCTGCCTTAGCGTTAAAAAAGTTTGGCAAACAATTAGTGATTACGAGCAACGCTATCAAGCCAATGAATCAACTTATTGGATCAAATTAGAGCTTTTATGGCGGGAGTACTTTCAATGGTTAGCTTTAGCACAAGGTCGTCATTTATTTACCTTCAAGGGCTCTGCGAAGGCAGCCCCGAATACAACATTTCATCAAGAGCGCTTTCAACAATGGTCTACAGGCAAGACTAAATACCCTTTAGTGAATGCATTAATGAAGCAACTAAACAGTACAGGCTTCATGTCAAATAGAGGCCGACAAATAGTCGCTAGCTGTTTAGTTAACGAACTTGCACTCGATTGGCGCTATGGTGCAAGTTACTTTGAAAAACAACTCATTGATTATGATGTCGCAAGCAATTGGGGAAATTGGCAGTATATTGCTGGAGTTGGCGCAGACCCCAAAGGGGGGCGCTGGTTTAATATTGAAAAACAACGCCAATACTTCGACCCCGATGGTGAATTCATCGCTAAATGGCAAGGCTGAGAAAAAATGTCCTGTATGCCAGCGCGTCTTTACTTGGCGTAAAAAATGGCAGCGCGATTGGGATAAGGTTATTTATTGTTCGAAGCGCTGCCAAAACGAGAAGAGAAAACATGATTAATTACTCAAAAAAACTACGCCTTATCTTAGGTGACCAACTTAATGCGACTCATCCTTGGTTTAAAGAAGTCGATGATAATTGTCTTTATGTTATTGCGGAGCTTCATCAAGAAACCAGCTATGTCACACATCATCGGCAAAAGATTCAAGCATTTTTTGCCGCAATGACGGCATTTTCTAATGCATTAAAAGAAGCAGGACATCGCGTGTTGCATTTAACATTAGATGAAACAAAACAATACAAAGACCTGCCTGACATGCTGGCAAACTTGTTAGAAAATAACGTCCAACATTTTGAATATCAGCAACCAGATGAATATAGACTATCTCAGCAACTGGCTTTATTTGGCGAACAAATAACATCAAAAAACATGTCATTTTCCTGTGTTGATTCTCATCATTTCTTCTTGCCACACCATGAATTAACCGAGCATTTCAAAATAGATACGAGCCATAGAATGGAGTTTTTTTATCGCTATATGCGAAAGCGTTTTAATGTGCTTGTTGATGATGACAATAAACCTGAGGGTGGCAAGTGGAATTATGATCAGCAAAATCGCAATAAACTTAAAAAAAAGGATATCGCCTCAATCCCCGCACCATTAGTTTTTAGTCAT
>CAWVWK010000286.1:0-2160 GCA_963933725.1 uncultured Colwellia sp. | reverse complement strand
GGTCGTGAAGCAATCAGACAACAGGTTTGGCAAGAACTTGAAGGTATTATCGAACCTTATAATTTAGGTATTCTTATTGTTGACGTTAACTTTAAAGATGCGCGACCACCTAATGAAGTAAAAGATGCTTTTGATGATGCAATTGCTGCACAAGAAGATGAAGTGCGTTTCATTAGAGAAGCTGAAGCATATCAACGTGGTATTGAGCCAAGGGCTCGTGGTCAAGTTAAGCGTATGGAGCAAGAGGCATTAGCCTATAAGTCTCAAGTTGTACTCGATGCGGTGGGTGCGGTAGCACAATTTGAAAAGATTTTGCCTGAGTATCAAAAATCACCCGAAGTAACTCGTCAACGCTTATACATTGCTGCAATGGAAAATGTTTATTCAAATACCAGTAAAGTCATGGTTGATGTTGAAGGCGGTAATAGCATGATGTACTTACCACTGGACAAAATTATTGGACAACAAACCTCTAAAATGCAAAATAGTCAACGACCTAAAAATAATGTTAACAATGTAGTGCCTGAACAAAACACATCGCCTTCTAGCGGTAATGCTCGTTCAGATAGATTTAATAACGGGAGAAACTAACAGATGAAAAACTTTTCTATCGTTATTTTAGTCGCATTAGTCGCATTAGTGTTTAATTCAGTCTTCATTATTTATGAAGGACAAAGAGGTATTGTTTTTAAATTTCAAAAAATAAAACGTGATACTGAATCTGGTGAAATGAAGGTATATCCACCGGGGCTTCACTTTAAAATACCAGGTATTGAAACTGTTCGTAAGCTTGATGCTCGTATTCAAACACTTGATGAAGCAGCTGACAGGTTTGTAACGTCTGAGAAAAAAGATTTAATGGTTGATTCATTTGTGAAATGGAAAATCGTCGATTTCTCAACTTACTACTTACGTACTTCAGGATCAGTTGATAACGCCCGTGTTTTACTTAAGCAAAAAGTAAACAACGGTCTTCGTACCGAATTCGGTAATCGAACCATTAAAGAGATTGTTTCTGGGGATCGCTCAACCATTATGAGCAAAGCACTCGAAAGCGCCTCAAGCAGTAGAGAAGACTTAGGTATTGAAGTCATTGATGTGCGTATTAAAGCGATCAACCTTCCTACAGAAGTAAGTAACTCTATTTATGAACGTATGCGTGCAGAGCGAACAGCTGTTGCTAAAGAGCATAGATCGCAAGGACAAGAGCAAGCTGAAATCATTCGTGCAACAATTGATGCAAAAGTAACAATTATGGTTGCAGAAGCGAAAAAGAATGCCTTTATTATTCGCGGTGAAGGTGATGCAGAAGCGGCAAATATATACGCTAAAACTTATGAAAAAGATGCAGAGTTTTACTCTTTCTATCGTTCATTACAAGCCTATAAAAATAGCTTTAATAATAAGAATGATATTGTTGTAGTTAAGCCTGATAGTGAGTTCTTCCGTTTCTTGAAAGACGGTTCTAAAGCTGCTAAGTAAATAACTTAAGAGCAAATATAAAAAACCAGCACACGTGCTGGTTTTTTTATGAACTTAATTTAGGAAAGCTTACTTTGTTCCAAATATTATAAATATGGGGTGAAATAGAAAAAATAAATTATCAGCTAACCCCTTAAAAAAAAGCTTTTTTTTTAATCAAAAACTCATTATGGATAATTTTACTTGGACAACATTGCATTTTTTGTTAGAATCCCCGCCTAATTTTCTTATGAACTTATGAATCAAAGCCATGGGTAAAAACGTTGTTGTTCTCGGCACTCAATGGGGTGACGAAGGTAAAGGTAAGATAGTCGATTTACTTACCGATAAAGCCAAATATGTAGTTCGCTATCAAGGCGGGCATAATGCAGGTCATACACTAGTAATAGACGGTGAAAAAACCGTACTACACTTAATTCCGTCTGGCGTTTTACGAGAAAATGTAAAATGTTTAATTGGTAACGGTGTTGTTTTATGTCCTAAAGCCTTAATGAAAGAAATAAAAATGCTGGAAGCTAACGGTGTTCCAGTGCGCGATCGCTTATTAATAAGTGATGCGTGCCCATTAATTCTTCCATACCATAATGCTCTTGATGCAGCGCGTGAAATTGCTCGTGGTGCAAAGGCTATTGGTACTACAGGTCGTGGTATCGGTCCAGCTTATGAAGATAAAGTAGC
>CAWVWK010000285.1:0-2166 GCA_963933725.1 uncultured Colwellia sp. | reverse complement strand
CCGCCTTTGTTAACGTCATTTTGTTCACGATATTGATCGCTAGCTTGTGCTACTAAAGATGGAATAATAATGGTCATTGCGGTCCAAATTGCAGAGCAAAAAATAGGATCTAATAGTAACAGCCAAGTGACTCCTGGCATATAAATAAACCATTTTGCGACGCCACCTATCAAGGTTAGAATAAAAATATACTTAAGCGCCGTTATTTTACCTACTTTTCTAGATAACCATGAAGTAATGGGAATGTAGATGGCTGCAGTAATAGCGTAACCTGTTGAAAGTACGCCTTTCCAAATAGCGCCGGTTGCAATATCTCCTTCAAACATATAATAAACCAATACGTAGAAGTCCATTTTTGCCGCAAAAGCTGCTAAACCTACTTGAATAAAAACGATAACAAAAACCAATTTCATCAAACTGACTTGGCTAATGCTTTTAATATTATCAAGTACTGAGCTTTTTGTCTTACGAGACGGTTGTTGAGGCTGCTCAGTAGTTTGTTCGTCTTCCTTTTTAGCCCTGTTAATAGTGCTTTTAACACTCCCTTTAACAAAGAGTGCGGGTATTATCCCTATCAGGCCAAAAACGATTATACCTACAAGCCAACCTACGATTTTAATACCCCAAAAAACACTTCCAAATAAAGCAATGCTTGCTAAAGGATATAGCCATTGAACACTTAAGGAGCCTAATTTTATAAAGTAGGAATTCATTTCCATGACTTTAATTCTTAAATTGTCGTCTTGAGTAATTTCGTAAGATAATGAGGTAAGTGGCACTGTATAAAAAGTAACAACTGCATAAAATAAAATTGAAATAATAAAGAAATAAAGCAACTGTGAATTCGTTGACCAAGTTTCGGGAACCATCCACATCAAGCCAAACAAAATGGCACTAAGCCATGCAGAAACAAAAATGAAAGGTCGACGTTGACCATATTTACTTTTAAAGTTATCAGATATATGCCCTACCCAAGGCGCTAAAAGAGAAGAAAATAATATAGGGATGGTTAATGCAACACTAAATAAGAAAGGATCGACCCCTAAGGTCATTTGATAAAAAGGAATTGCCAGTATTTCACAAGCTTTATCTAAAAAAAGTAAACAAAAAAAACCGCTAGCCAGCGCTAATTTTTGAGATAATGCTGGCTTGCTCATAATACTCACTACTTAATTTAATAAAAATCTAGAAATTTAGAACTACTTCTACAAAAACGTGTTTTATGAACTACAGATTCTGAACTGAACCACGTTCTATTAGGTGCGGCATAAACAAATGAGTGCGACCAGAAGTGTTTGCTTCATCTGACAACTCTATCGTTAAATTAGCCGCATATTTGGCCATTTCGCGTACTGGATAATGTATGGTCGTTAATTGCGGAATACAAGCGATAGAAATCAGTAGGTCATCAAAACCTACTACAGAGATATCTTCAGGTACTTTAATGCCCCGTCGGTGTAATTCATGGATAATACCAACAGCCATATTGTCGTTATAAGAAAGTACGGCGCTAAACTTTTTGTCTTGATCTAACAACAAGCTTACCGCTTCTTTACCCCCATTCATATCAGCAGTACTGCCATAACTGATATAATCATCCTTTAACTGAAGGTTAGCATTAGAAAAGGCATTTCTAATACCATCTAAGCGTACTCTAGAATCAGGATTTGTATCTTTTCGGGTAATAACAGCGATGTCTTTATGGCCTTTTTCAAGCAGAAAACGTGTAGCCTCTTGTGCCCCTGTATTATTATCTAACCAGACACAACGATGAGCAATTTTTGAGATTAAGCGATTGATAAAGACTAACCCGGGTATTTTTTCTGCAAGGTCACATAAAGTTTCATCACTACAGTGCATACTATGAAAAACGATTGCGCCACAACGGTGTTGTACTAATGAATCGATGGCATCAAGCTCTGCTTGCTCATTTTCAAGCGCATTAATAATTAACACACGATAATTGTTCTCTTTTGTCGCTTCCTCTGCTCCACAAGCTAAAGTACCAAAAAATGGCATAGATACTTGAGGGATCACAACACCTAATGAGTTTGACTTCTTACTGACTAAAGCTTGGGCATTAATATTTGGACGATATCCGAGTTCATCAATAACTTTTTGCACTTTGGCGCGACAAACCTTACCAACCTTCCCTTGCTTACGAAC
>CAWVWK010000284.1:0-2257 GCA_963933725.1 uncultured Colwellia sp. | reverse complement strand
ATTGCTGAACAAGTTGAAACCAACGTAGGTCAGTTATTTTTTAGTTAAAATCTGTGTTTAAATAGTAACTTAAAACTTTGCTAAAGTCTGTGCTAAAGCTATTAGCATGGCGATAGTAAAGCCTATATGAAGATAAAAATTAAAAAGGTCGAAAACCTTGTCGAGAAAAACGATTAAACCCCCGCGTTAATAAAAAGCCAACTACCCCAGCCAAAATTAACATAAAGCCTATATTTTGTGTCGATTGAATTTCAGATTTAATTAACGCATTCATTAAAATCTTTTTATCGATGGTAAGGCGTAAATAACCATAAAGATGTTCACCTCTTAACTCGGTAATAAAAGGCTTTAGCGTTTTGCTTTTATTATCACTTATACCGTCTAAACCATATATCTCATTAATACTATATTGTTGCTTACCATGCTCTAATGATTTATATACTGTGTCTGTTGATTGGGCTTGGTAATATAATTGACCGTCTTTTCCATATAAGTGAATTTGTTTAACGTAATCAGCAGCCATCATATTATTAATAAAGCTTTGCAACAGTAGCTTATTTTCTGGCGATAAATGACTTAGGTCTATTGCCTTCTTTTTACTTTTATTTTTTATCTGCTTTTCTTGTGAATTTATAATGGCAAGTACACCTGAACTTGCCTGATGTAAATGACGCTTAGCGGTAGAGTCGAAATGAGATGACAAGGTTTGCTTGGTAACTTGGTTGCTTGACTCCCAAAAAAGCAACAAGGCTATGACAATCGCTACAGCGCTAATTATCTGTATAATTTTATTATAAACAGGTGATAACTTTGGCTGTAAAACTGGTTGCGATTCGGTCATAATAAGGTTCTGGTTTTGATTACTTTAGCTTTGCTATTTATTGAATAGCTTTAATCTAACTAAATTGATTCAATGAGTTGGTTGATAATATGATGAATAATAGCAATTCCTCAATGAATTTATCACCTTTTGGGAAAATAATTCCAATAATAATAAGATAAAAGATTTTTTCGTTAGCAGGCGACCCGTTTCAGCTAGTTTAACAGCCTAAATATTGCATCACTCATCTTTATAGTAAACTTTTATAAAAGCATAGTAAGTAAAGATGCAATGTACTCAGCATTCATCTCAGATAATAAAAATAGCAGGAGAAATTTGTGTCAAACACTTCAGAAAAAAATGACTTAACCTCTGTGAAGGACTTAACAGTGGAGGAGTTTTTCACGCAAAAGAGTTTATCCACAGCACTTCCTCTGAAAATATCTTTAACCTGTGAACAGCTCATTACTGAATGTATAGAAAGTACAGAGCTTAAATTTGAACAGGATTCATCGATTGAACTAGTTGTTTTTTCAAACTTATCTTTAGCAGCTTTGCAAGACTTACAATCTTTTGCGCAATTAAACATACTTTCCTTACATGCTATAAATTATCGAAACAACAGCACTAGTTTTCGTTTTATCATTCAGTGCGAAAATTTAATAGCCTCACGCAAACTTGTCGCAGAATTCTCTCTCAAACAGAATGTAGAAATGGCGTTATTACAAAATGCACCTGTACTTAGTGCGGGCGGTTTACTGGTAATGGATATGGACTCTACTACCATAGAGATTGAGTGCATTGATGAGATTGCAAAACTTGCAGGGGTAGGCGAACAAGTATCTCAAGTAACAGAACTCGCCATGGAAGGAAAACTCGATTTTTCTCAAAGCCTACATCAACGTGTTGCAACGCTAAGTGGCTCTTCTGTATATATTCTTGAAAAAGTGATTAGCAATATCCCTTTAATGCCGGGTTTAGAAACCTTAGTTGATCAACTAAAACAGAATAACTGGCGAATTGCCATTGCCTCTGGCGGTTTCACTTATTTTGCCGATTATTTAAAAAATCAATTAAACCTTGATGCTGCTCGTGCAAACGTTCTTGAAATTACTAATGGTGTGTTAACCGGAAAAGTACTCGGTGATGTCGTTGATGCACAGGCAAAAGCTGATTGTTTAGGTGAGCTTGCTAGCCAATACCGTATACCGCATTCTCAAACCGTTGCTATGGGCGATGGTGCTAACGATTTAGTGATGATGGCAGCAGCAGGTTTTGGCGTTGCTTTTCATGCAAAACCTATCGTATTAGCGCAAGCAGATAGCAGCATTAATCATCAGGGTTTAGATTGCTTATTACACTGGTTAATATAAAAAATATGCCAAGAAATTAAAAACAGTAAAGCTTATAAATTCCTTAATGATAAAAACTATAAAT
>CAWVWK010000283.1:0-2258 GCA_963933725.1 uncultured Colwellia sp. | reverse complement strand
TAAAAACTTAATTGATTGTCAAAGTGAATATGACGTATTTGAAGCACGCCATATTAATGATAATGGTGATATATCGGCTTCTGCTATTGTTAAAGTAGAAAGATTAGATGCTTATGGGCAACCTATGTATGGTGAAGATGGTGCTCCACTAACAGAAGATGTAGTAAGAGCGGTTGTGCTTGAACCAATCCCTGATGGTCAGCCAGAAGATTGTTCTATAGTTGAAGAGAAAAGTGAACGTAAGGGCGCAAGTACGACATTTGCAGGCCTATTATCACTGCTTGCTATATTTGGCTTTAGGCGTAAGTTGACAGAGAAATAGAGACTAGTTTTATACCCGGTTCATTAAATGAGATTGGTACTAAACATAAAAAACCAGCAATTGCTGGTTTTTTTGTAACTAATTAAAGCTAAAGACTTCGCATTAATTAAACGATTTAAAACGCACTGGTATCAGTAAATAAGCCAACTTTTAAATCAGTTGCAGTGTAAATTTCTTTACCATCTACGCTTACGCTACCATCAGCAATGCCCATGAACAGTTTACGTTTGATAACACGTTTAAAGTCTATTTTAAAAGTAACCTTTTTAGCTGTAGGAAGTATTTGCCCCGTAAATTTTACTTCACCTACACCTAAAGCACGTCCTTTACCTGGCCCACCAGACCAACCTAAGAAAAAACCAACTAATTGCCACATAGCGTCTAGTCCTAAACAACCAGGCATTACTGGGTCACCTTTAAAGTGACAATCAAAAAACCAAAGATCAGGTGTAATATCTAATTCAGCTAAAATAAAGCCTTTGTCATATTTTCCGCCTTCTTCGGTAATGGTAACGATTCTATCCATCATTAACATGTTGTCTACAGGTAATTGCGAGTTACCTTCACCAAACATTTCACCCGTACCAGCTTTTATTAAATCTTCTTTGCTAAATGAACTTTGTAGATCCACTATCATTACGTTTCTACCATTGAATAAAATTAAAGGAGTTACTTTAGCGTACACTTGTACACTAAACAACTCTGATGAGTACAAAATTGCACTAATTGTAAAATTATTTTCTGATTATCATTTATAAGCCTTAAGGAACGCTAAACTTTTAAGTGCAAAATAACGACTAAAATTTAATAGAACCTATTTCACAAACGGTCCGCAGAAAATATCAACATAGATGTTGTTTTTTCTTCAATTCTAGTTTTAAACTGGTATTCTAACTGAATGGGTAAGTTTAATGGCGGATATAATGTGAAAGTAAAAACAGCGCATAAAACGAAAACAGCGATGACTAATGCTGAAAAACAAAAAAAATATAGAGATCGGCAAAAAGAACGTGGCCTTCAGGAAATGCGTGGCTACCTAACTTCTGAAGCTAAAGTTTGTTACTCGCTAATCAGTGAGCAAACGAATTGGTCAGACAGTGTTATTTTAAGCAATGCGGTAAGATTAACTTATGCTGCTTATAAAAATGGGCAAATAGGTTTGCTTAATAGTTGGTTAAAAGATAACGAGTTATAGTTCTTAGTTATCCTTATAGGGAAGTTATGGTTTTTTATTATTTCATATAAAGTTTTAATACGTAAAGGTGAATTGCCGAAAGGTAACTTGTAAAGGTTTTTTAGTGATAAATATTTTATTAGTCGATGATCATGATTTAGTGCGAACTGGTATTCGTAAAATTTTAGATGACGAAAGTGGTTTGAAAGTGATCGATGAAGTTGAGTCAGGTGAAGCTGCTATAAAGTTTTGCAAGAAAACAGAGCCTGATATCATCTTAATGGACATTGATATGCCAGGAATAGGTGGTTTAGAGGCAACAAAAAAAATTTGTAAAATATGCCCCGACACAAAAATTGTTATGTTAACAGCACAAAGTGATGAAATTTACCCAGCTAAAGTAATGAAGCTCGGTGCGGCGGGTTTTTTAACAAAAGGAACCCCTGTAAGAGAAATGGTCAATGCGATAAGAGCTGTTCATTGTGGGCAAAGATATCTTTCTCCAGAAATTGCAAAGAAGTTAGCATCAGAAAAAACACAAAGCGAAAACCCTTTTTCAGGTTTGTCTGAGCGTGAATTACAAATCATGTTTATGATCACTCGGGGTGAAAAAGTGACCGATATCTCAGGTGTTTTAAACCTAAGCTCCAAAACGGTGAATAGTTACCGATATCGTATGTTTGAAAAACTAAATATCAGCAATGATGTCGAGTTAACGCATTTAGCTTTACAGCATGGCATTATTGAAACCAAGAAATTATG
>CAWVWK010000282.1:0-2268 GCA_963933725.1 uncultured Colwellia sp. | reverse complement strand
TATCTGCGGGAGGACAAAAAGGTTCAGCCCCTGCTGCAACGGCTTTATCATATGATTCAATAACATTGTCACAATAAAAGCGTATTTCAAAACCCAGTGCTGGTTGTTTTGGCTGAGTGCGAATATAGCTTTGTTTAAAGTTTGATTGCGCACAAGGGTGTGCAGAAAAAGCCAATTTTACGTGCCCTGTATCTAGCTCAGCATACTGACCCGAACCATCATCTTTAATCGTGCTTAAACCAAAAGCTTGGTAATAAAAATCTAACGTTTCTTCAACATCATCAACATAGATAATTGTTTTCGCAAATTCCATCGCATCACCCTTATATTTTGAACATGATCATTAATTTATTCTTATGTGATCATTAGCTTAAAATATGCCCTAAAATTGATAATAAAACAAGCAAGTTTCAGTCCTAAGCATAAAAAGTTGATTGAGTTCAAACTATTACATTTATTTTGACTTTAAGAGCAACTTCCTATTTCCCATATCGAGTAGGGTGAGGCTTTTGCCTCATCCCTCTCACAGAACCGTACGTACGGACCTCGTATACGGCTCATGCAATTTATTATTCCTTACTACTTTTGCTTAATAGTGAGGAGCAAGAACACCTGTTTTCACTTCATCTATCTGATATAAACCAATCTCTTGGAACCAGCTATTCGGCATCGCATAGTGTGCCAATGGACTTCCACTGTTGCACCATGATTTCATTTTCATGAATTTAAAGGGAGGTTTGTACTTTAGTTGCTTTAACCGTCGGTGGAGTTTAATCGGGGTTTTCCAAAGCGCCAACTGTACAGCCCTTAACCTTCGCCTTACCCAACCCGCTAACCCTTTGAGTTTACTGCTTATATTCGCTACCTTGAAGTAATTAACAAATCCCCTTAGTACTGGGTTTAGTTTCTTTAGCATCATCACTAAATTCCCTCCGCCATTACGCTTGGTCATTTTCTTCACTTTCATTTTAAATGCTTTAAGCTTCTGCTCTTGCATGCTTGTGTGATTTGTATAAATCACTACACCCAAGAATTTTATCCCCGTATCGCTATGCGCAATATGAGTTTTACGCTCATTAACTTTTAACTTAAGTGTCTCTTCTAAGATATGGCTTGCTACTTTTAATGCGTTGTCTGCACCTGATTTTGAGGTACAGAATATCAAGATATCATCCGCATAACGTACTATTCTGTGCGCGCGCTTCCTCATTTCTTGGTCGAACTCATCTAAGTAAATATTGGCAAGTAATGGACTGATCACGCCACCTTGTGGGCTGCCCAACTCACTTTCCTGCCAAGTATCACCAATCATTACGCCACTTTTAAGAAACTGTTTTATCAAATTTAGGATACTGCCGTCAGTGATCCGCTTTCTCACAAACTTGATGATCAAGTCATGATTTAGCATATCGAAACATTTAGACAAGTCCATATCAACAACGTGTTGCTTGCTATACCTGCGTATAAAAAGCGTTGCTTTGCTGATTGCTTGATGACAGTTTCGACCTACACGATAACCATAACTCGATGGATGAAAGTGCGGGTCAAAAATAGGTGTCATGATATTCGATAGACATTGCTGAACAATGCGGTCTCGAACTGTTGGAATACCCAGCAATCGTTTTGTGCCATCTTCTTTGTCGATTTCAACACGTTTTACTGGTTGCGCCTGATAGCGCTTTTCCTTCAGTTCAAGCAATAATTGTTTAAGCTCTTTTTCCAAATTTCGCGTAAAGTCATCTACGCTCTGCCCATCAATGCCGGCAGCGCCTCGATTCTTTTTCACTTGTTTGTAAGCCATATAGAGCGCTTGCAGTGATAACATGCGCCCATAAAGACTAAAATGAACTCTCAAATTATTGTCTTACATCACCTTTTATTAGTTTTATTTACATCAGTTAGGTTTGTTTCGTTATCGCGTCAAGCCTTCTAGCGAGAGAAATATGTTTCTCTATTATTGCAATGTACTTAACTGCTTTATTTTATCTCTAGTGAAGAGAAATAATTACTCCCTGCATCCAGTTCCATCCTCAGCCTTGGTTTCACCCTTAGCCAATCAAGGAGACCTTGCCCTATTAGGCAACTCGTGGACCTGATATAAATTCCACTACTTTTTAGTGATTTATAAATCACTTCCCCCCTTCGCAATCAATTAAAGCTTTTGGCTTAAGTTGACTCTATCAAACATACTGCTGATAGTCGGCTTGGTTTTGTCCTCCACACCATTACTGGCTTTCATCGGCCTAGCCTTACTCACTACTACGGGTT
>CAWVWK010000281.1:0-2285 GCA_963933725.1 uncultured Colwellia sp. | reverse complement strand
GCAGATAAGGGCGGATGAGACACTAGGCCGCTTTAGGGTAAGAGCAAGATAACAAGAAAAGCTTGAATGCTTGAAAGTGGAGTGTTAGACACGGCCGTCATTCCACCGTTGTCTTGGGTGGAAACTATTTTAACTCAAAACTGACAGCTGAATACTTTAAACTGCTATTTCCCGTTTTGCCCGCAGATTACGCAGATAAGAACATAACCCCAATGAGACATAGAAAAGCCTCGGGAAACGAGAAACGTGAATCGAGCATTGTAGGAATTTATTCGGGAAGTTTGTAGGTGAGCCTTCAGGCTTACAGAACTAACATGGCTTGGCCTCTTTTGCTCAACAAATTAACGAGCTTTTGAAGCAGAGTAAATAACAATCCATGCAGTATTTATACAAAATCTTTAAACTGCTTAATTTGCCTAACTTCTTGTTCTAATTTTTCAGCAGACTGTTTAATAATACTGATACATAAATTGATATGAGTAACCTCTTCTACAGATAAGCCTTGTTGAAGCGCTTTATGTTTGGCTGTATCTAGGTTGCCTAACACTGACTGTATCATTTGCTCCATAAGTAGTTGCATACGAGGTAGCGAGATATCAAATTCCCCAGCAAAGTCTGCAAGGGCATAAGCTGATATAGGGGAGTTAAAGTTTCCTATGCTACCTGAATCATATTCTCCAACAGACATCGCGTAATGTTGTAAAATATCTTGTTTCTGATAATCAGTATTTTCGCCCTGTCTTCTTCGAAGTTCCTGAATAATAGCTTCTATATTCACCAAATCATAAAAAGGTGTTAGTTCCAAGCCATTTTTATCGACAAAAAAACTAATGTTTTTACCGTGCGCATCATAGTTATTTACTAAAAGATTATATGTCATCCAACGCACTAATTGCGCATGGTATACTTCAGCGTTTGTAGTCTCTATTGCAAAGAGCTTAGGAAAAGAAACTCCATCTCGAATATAAATCCCCTCTCCTTCATCGCCAAATTGACGTTCATATTTATAAGATGGAGGTAGGTTAGTGGCTTGACAGCCATCTATAACATGTCGACGTAATACTCGATTATTTCCTTGTGTAACTCTTCTATCGAAACGATCTATGACAAAAGTACGAACGCCACCATAGCTACGCACTTCCACAGGTGGAACACTAATCCCTGACTCGCCCGCCAGTATCATAGTAAACAATTCATTTACTGCAATAAATGGTGCTTTACCCGTTTCGAATTTCATAATTTTGTTAGAGCATAAATCGCCCTCACCAAAGCCTAACTTACCATTAACTTCTAGTAGGTTCAGTTTGTCTTGAACGCCTGCAACCGATAGTCTAGTTCGTCCGTCCCAATAAGTAATAGACTCCCCGGCATTGCTAAAACGAATAAGTTTTTCACCTAACTCTTGTGGTGAAATCTCTCTAAAAGTAGTTTCTCTTGTAACGTGACTCTCACTTTTAAAAGACAATGCACCAGAAGTATCTTCGCCAATTATTTTTATTAAACCAAATGTATTATTTTTTGAAATAGTTGTATTGCTCGTAATCTCTTCTAAGCCTTTACCTTCTGGCAATAAGTTTTGTAAATAGTTTCTAACTGCTTTATGGTCGAAGTTACCATCTATAGGTAAATAAGGAGATATGGCAAAGCCTTCTTTAATCCATGAAGGCTCGTAAATTAATGAGATATCGGTATCTGAGCCTACAGCAATATCAATGCTAGCAATCTTTTTATAATGCCCTATAAACACAGATAACTGAGTTGTATTAATACCATTGCTCATCATTTACTCCATTATAATTTAGTGTCTGCTGATCAGAAATAATACTAAATGACAAACCTAGATATTCCATTACTTTTAGTACGTTAGCGAATTTAACATTAGGGTCACCTTTCTCTATTTTAATCAAAGTAGGCTTAGATAACACAAGTGCATTTGATACATCCATCAAAGAAAGCTTCATCCCTGTGCGCTTAGCGGTAATGGCTTTAGCTAATTGTTCAGGTGAAAAGCTTGTTGTTAAATCTGGCATATCTGTACTTTTGACTAATCTACCTAGCGTTTGCTTTGTTTGCATACAGCACCATAAGTTAATTTTAATTTACTTTTATGTATAAACTTAACAAATAAACAGCAAAAGTCAACAATAGTTAACTTTTGGGGTTTTTATGTGAATTTAGCTCCCATAAGTAAATTAAAGGTGACTTATGGATGTAAGATAAGTAAGAGAAAGAAAACAGACACCAAACTATTATTAAAAACACCGTAGGTTGGCCTTCAGGCCTAC
>CAWVWK010000280.1:0-2294 GCA_963933725.1 uncultured Colwellia sp. | reverse complement strand
CTTGGTCTGATAGCTGTTTAAATACATCATTCAAGTTTTGACATTTTTTAAGATCTATTTCTAAAGTATGATCATCTAGCATATTAAAATCATAGTCTTGTAGTTTAACCTCTTCTCTGCGAGGTACTAAATCAAAAACAAAAGTTTCAGTATCAAGCTGCGCTAACAGGCCTTTCATGCTTGTGTTCTCGACAATTTGACCACCATCTATAATAGCAATATTACGACACAAGGTTTCAGCTTCTTCTAAATAATGCGTGGTTAATATAATGGTAATGCCTTCTTTATTTAACCTTTTAAGGAAATCCCACATGCCACGTCTAATTTCTATATCGACACCTGCCGTTGGTTCATCCAAAATAAGCATTTTCGGTTCATGCATTAAAGCCCGTGCAATCATTAATCGACGTTTCATACCGCCCGACAACATGCGCCCCGCATCATTACGTTTATCCCATAGCTCAAGTTGCTTTAAGTATTTTTCAGCGCGAACTAAAGCGACCTTTCGTGAAACACCATAATAACCTGCCTGGTTCACTAAGATATTTATTAGGGGCTCAAACTGATTAAAATTAAACTCTTGTGGCACTAAACCGATATAGCTTTTGGCAAGCTCTAATTCGTTAACTATGTCATGACCAAACACTTTAACTTTGCCAGCTGTTTTATTGACTAAAGAGGTAATGACGCCAATGCTTGTCGACTTGCCTGCCCCGTTAGGCCCTAGCAAGGCAAAAAAATCGCCTTGTTCTACCGTTAAATTAATCCCTTTAAGCGCTTGAAAGCCACCTTTATAGGTTTTTTCTAGCGATGTTATTTCTATTGCAGGTGTCATAAATTATTCCTGAAGCTATTCTTATATTCGTCTAATTTTCATCTCTGGTTAAAATATAGATGATAATTTCGTATTATGGGGACAAGTCATTAATTTTCAAGACCTAAAGACTTAGATGTTCTCAATTATGTATTTACTAGCTCTTCTAAAAAAGCCTCTAAGATCAGGTGACTTCTAGCACCTTTACTGGTTATCGCTGAAAAGTTTGTATAGAAAAATCGTTTATGTGCTTCTATTTCTCTTACTTTATCTTGGCTTAGCCATTGTTGTGCAAAGTGTGTTGGTAAAAAGCCGATATACCTTCCTGTTAGAATAAGAATAGCAATGCCTTCCCTACCTGTAGAAGTGGCCGTTGCATTAAGTAACTTTTGTTGATGTTTAATTTCTGCAGATTGCGGATAACTTGGTACAACGGCATCGTACTTTGCCAATGACTCATCACTGGTCACATGTAAATCTTGATGAAATAACGGGTGTTGTTCACTGCAATATAATAACGACTGTTCTTTATATAAAGGCAAATAATTAAGCCCAGGTAAGGTACGAAGCTCTGGCACTATACCAATATGTAATTTACCATTAAGTACAGCGGCCTCGATATCATTAGGTGCTATCATTCGAATATTAACTATCACCTCGGGTGCTCTTTGTTTGAAAGAGCTTAACGCTTTGGTAACACGCATTTGTTCGCTGGTAACCAAGTTGTCGGTTATACCAATGTTTAATTCCCCAACTAACGAGGTGTTAATAGCGTTCATCTGCGATCTAAAGTTTTCAATGCTCCCTAATAACTCTAACGTTGACTGATAAACTTGCTCACCCTGCTCTGTTACTGAAAAGCCAGATCGCCCTCGATGACATAATTGCATTTGCAGTAGCGACTCTAATTCTGAAATAGCTAGGCTTATCGCCGGACGGCTAATATTTAAGTCAACTTCGGCAGCTGAAAACCCACCAGCCTCTATTACGACTTTAAAAATACGCAACAAGCGAATATGCGCATCACCTAATTGCTTGGGAAGTAAATTCTTTTTGTAACTATTTTTCATACACTTGAATATTTCTTCGGTTTGATTGTTTCTGCAATTTAAAGATTATAAATGAACTTGATAGACAACCCAAACCATTAGTTAAGTAATTACTTAACTTAAGTTTTAAAATATAGAATTTAATAACCTTTTAATTTCGGCATAATGACTGTCAAGAAAGATTAATTTGAAATTAACACAATAAATTTAAGTTTTTAAAGGCACAACGATGACTACTGAAAATTCTCACGGCATTAGCCAAGCACAACGAGACGCACACTGGGTGGCATTTATTGGTAAACTTCAGTTTAAAAAAGATCCGCTTATTTTCACTTCAGCGAAAGGCAACTATGACACCGACACTAATTGGTCGCCATTTTTTTTGATGGCTTGAGAGGGTTATGGCGTTGGTGCAGGCCATTGTCGCACTG
>CAWVWK010000279.1:0-2300 GCA_963933725.1 uncultured Colwellia sp. | reverse complement strand
CTCTATTAAAGTTGTTGCGCTAATAAAAAGCCTTTGATATAAATTATCTCGAGTTCAGAAATGACTCTTACAAAAACAATAAAAATCTAAAAATAATTAAAAAGAAGCTTGTTTAACAAGACCATATTGCGAGCACTTCAGGCCTTCCATTGGAAGGCCTTTTTATTTTCTGAATGTTATTTCAAATAGTTATTCTCTTTACTTCCATCTAACGATTATTTATAGAATAATAAAATACCTTAAGGTCATTTAATTAAACTACCATGAAACAACCACAACGTGATATTACTTTAAGATTTTTAGCAGAGCCACAAGATGTAAACTTTGGTGGTAAAGTGCATGGCGGTGCTGTCATGAAATGGATCGATTTAGCGGCTTATGCTTGTGCGGCAGGTTGGAGTGGACGTTATTGCGTTACAGCTTATGCTGGGGGTATTCGCTTTGTCGCTCCTATTCATGTAGGCAGCTTAGTTGAAGTAGAAGCGAAAGTTATTTACACTGGTAATTCTTCTATGCATATTGCTTTAGAAGTAAACGCCTGCGATCCTAAGTCCTTGAATAGACGTTTAACAACACATTGTATTGTGATCATGGTTGCGGTTGATCAAAATGGCCAATCTGAAAAAGTACCACAATGGGTACCTGAAAACGATGCCGATAAAAAGCAGCATGATACAGCGATAAAACTGATGGAAATGCGTAAACAGATAGGCGAAGAAATGGAAATTTTTGTAAGGTAGTTGCTACCTTACATTTTACTTCCTTTGTCTAATAACAGCCCATTTTCGTTGTTTATGAAGAAAGGTACATAGTGGCTCTTTTCTTTTATTGATTATTTTTTCTCTGTATGCGTTTTATCTTGTAGCTCAATTAAATCGTTTTTCGCGCTAATCCACTGTGCCATGTATTTAGTACTTTTATGGTGGTGGTGATTTAACATACTGCCAATAAAGTTTTGAGCTCTATGCTTATTTAAATCATCTAAAATGTTTTCAAGCGTAATTGACAAGGCATCAAAATGAATTTTTTGCTCAAACAGCAATTTAACATTAACAATGCCTACCTGACTTGCATCATCCCAACGAATCTTTTCGTTATATAAATTAATTGCAGCTTGAGCAAATGCTTGTGGCTCATTTTCGATTGCTCCACCCCATAGGTTATCAGTTGTCATACTTTCAGCACCAACCTCTGTAGTAACCGATGGCGTGCCACAAATCATCGCATCACTTAACTTGCCTTTAATTCCAGCGCCAAATCTTATCGGTGCAAGACAAACCTTAGCTGATTCCATTTCTATAAGTGCGTCGTCTACCCAACCTTTAACAATAAAGCCTGTTTTCTCGTCATGTAACTGAGTCGCTTTAGGTGGTGGGTAAGCCCCGCAAACGAGTAATTTTGCCTTAGGTAGTTTAGCTCTAATTAACGGCCAAATAGTTTGCTTAAGATACAAAACAGCATCCCAATTAGGTGCATGTCTAAAGTTACCAATGGAAATGAAGTTTTCACGACTATCAAAACTAGGAATAGTTCTGTTTAACTCCTCCTGTGAAAGCATGAACGGACTATATTGCAAAAGATGCTTTGGCACTTTAAATAAATTTTCTAACAAGCTAATTTCAACATGCGAAATCATCAAAGTCAGGTCGCTTCGAAAAATAGCAGCAACTTCTCGCTGAGCCATAGGTGAAGTAAGTAGCACCTCATCGGTAAGCTGTTGCCCTTTTTTATAGCTATCGTGTCGTGCATTACGCAAGCAAAAAAGATCTTCTGTATCAAGCATACGTAATGCATCGGGGCAGTGCTCAGTTACTCGCCAGCCAAACTGTTCTTCCATCATAAAACGATCGAACAGCACAATCTCAGGTGACAATTTCAAAATAAAGTCATCAAAACTCGTACAATTGAGCGTAATGTCTTCTAAATTAATCCCCATTTGGTTCAAATCAACCATATGCTGTGTTCGCTGGGCAGGGCTTGCGAAGGTAACTTGATAACCTTGCCCCTGAAAGAAGGTAATAAGTTGCATCATACGACTTCCTGCTGCGGATGACTTAGGCTCAGGCCAAACATAACCGATGATAAGGACATTCTTCATATAAGGTATCTTTCTTTACGTTGCTTTATTTTATCTTTTATTTCACTAAATACAGTTCAATTATAATAAAAAAGCCACAAGTATTAACTTGTGGCTTTGTTTTAGATGACTGCATTATAATCTATTTTTTACTTTAGGGTTACTTATCCCTAGAAAATAAAAATAGAATTAACGCTAGTGTGCGTGCTCAACATGCTCGTCT
>CAWVWK010000278.1:0-2313 GCA_963933725.1 uncultured Colwellia sp. | reverse complement strand
AAAAAGCCGCCATAACATTAGCACTAATACTATATCGCGCTAACTGAGAAGCAACAGCTGCTGTTAAACCTACTGCTTCAAGGCTAGAATGGACATTTAATGTGATGCATTTAAAACACGATTCATACCTCAGCCCGGCTTTATCAGCAGTTTCTTTCATTACAACAAGCGTAAAGCCTTCATACTCCTTAAACGTAGCAAGTGGGTCCAGCGCTATAAAATCAATATTACTTTCATAAGGAATACTACAAAATACATAAGTACTAGTCTGTAGTTTCGGAGACATGGAAGACAATAATTTATTTAAGTTTGTTTCGCCAGACAAAGACTACTCCTTAAAGCGAGGATGGCGATTAATTAGATATAACAAAGAAAGTAAGACAAAGTATTAACGATGATACTATTTCAGGAAAGCTTCTTTGCCTTGATGTTTTGTGGTTAAGTTTTATTGTTAACTCTATTTAGTAAATGTTAAATAGCCATATACAAATGGCTATTTTAATATAACAATCTATTTTGAAGTTAACTTTTCATTATCACATTAGTTTTAATGAAAAGTATGGCACTAAATTGAACAAAACAATGCCAATTTTGTAATTACCTAGGTAATGAAAATAAAGCGTAGGGAGTTCTTTTGTATCAATGCCTGCCAACTTACTATGAATATTAACTACGCAATTTTTAAAAAAGAAGACCATTAATGAAGTTAATAAAAGGATAGAAACATTCATTATGGTACACCAACCTAGAAATATTGTGAGTTCGTTTATTGTCATCATTTTTCTCCTTTAACTGAAACTAAGTTTACTTATTTAACAAGTTATTAATTATTATATAAGGCGCGATCCATTTGGTACATCAAATTCAGGAGCAGCGAGCACAATATCGCCATTTTCATTTTTAAAACCTGTCACAAGACACTCCGACATAATTGGACCTATTTGTTTTGGCGGAAAGTTTATAACAGCCATTACTTTTTTACCGATCAGCTCTTTGATTGAATATAGCGCGGTTATTTGCGCACTAGATTTTTTTATACCTATTTTCTCACCAAAATCAACATGTAAAATATAAGCGGGGTTTCTTGCTTGCTCAAAGCTTTGAGCATCAATAATTGTTCCAATGGTTAATTCAACTCTTTCAAATTCTTTCCATTGTAGATTGTTGATAATGCACGCCCTTTTCATCTTAATGTGATTAACTTTATTTACCGTCATCAATTCATGTTATAACCGAACAGATTTATTTTAGCGTTGTAGTGTTTACACCGGTGATAGAAGCTTTCTCTGAATATTTATATGCCGGAATACTTGTAATCAAAATCAACAATAGCAGTTTGTTCATAATGTTCAAATATTGGCTCATCGTGTTTGATAGTGGTTCATTCATTAGAACGACCAACGTGCCGATTTATCAATAGCTAACATTAAACAAGGGATTTTAAGCCTTTTACAGAGTGAATAATCCACCAAACACCCCAAACAATAGAACAAACCAACCCAATATAATTATAATAGTATAGAACCTACAAATATGTAAACTGCACCAATTTTATAGGCAGTTTGAAAAGTTTCATAAATTTTAATCGCCACGAGTGGTTCGCAGTGTTCGAGTTTCCTAAGCATAAGACTTAGTCTTTAATTTTCTAATCGAAGATAATGCCATAGTTCATCATTATCTATAATGGCAAGTAGTTTAATTTAATTTGCTGATGGGGTTGTAGCAGCAACCGTCGTCGCTGCAATTGCTTGTTGAGCGGCAACTTGAGAGCTTATAACAGAAGATGACAGCTGTGCACTGGCAATAATACATGTTCCGTAGCCAAAACCCTTTAATGTGTTTTCCCAAATAATAGCGCCATCTGTCGAGTTCAAACAAAAAAAATGCCCGCCAGAATAAGCAAAAACATTATCAGCTTCAAAATACACATTGGTTATACTTGAACTTTTAAGTTTGGTTTTCCAAAGTTGCTCACCTGTTTTTTTACTTAGACAGACAACATGACCACTGATTCCTAAAAATAACTTTTCCATTATTTTCCCTTCATGAATAAGATAAGTAACTTTTTATATGCTCTATGCTTAACACTAAAAAATTGATACGTTTTTATAATGTACGTTAATTTGGTAAAAAACAGAATTTGATTGCAAGTTTCATTAGTAACAAGTTATTTCATCGAAGTGTCTGTAAGCAAGTTTTTAGGCTTCCTTTCCTGAGCCCATATTATTGTGCTAAACCAGAACATATACCTCCCGAAATGAAGGTTTTCTCTTTTCTCAGTTGTTTGCCATTTAATCATTGCTAAATGTTATT
>CAWVWK010000277.1:0-2330 GCA_963933725.1 uncultured Colwellia sp. | reverse complement strand
GAAGGACTCGATGCAGACTTTGACAACTTTACCAAATGGGAGACAAATGGTCTTTAACGTATTGACTTAGAGAAGGGTAAAACAATGGTGGCATCAAGCCCTTTTGTTGCCGTATTTTTAAGTTCAATCTCCCCACCATGTGAACGTACCACAGAGCGAGCAATTGCCATACCTAACCCTAAACCGCCAGAGTTTCTGTTTCTAGAGCTTTCTAAGCGCTCAAAAGGAGAGAATAAAAGTTCCATTTTATCTTGCGGAATACCTTTACCGTTATCTACTATATGAATCGAAACATTATCTTCAGTTTTATTAATAAAAACTTGAACACTCTCGCCGTAAGAAACACCATTTTTAATAAGGTTAGTCACCGCTCTTTTTAAAGCGATAGGTCTTCCAGAGAACTTAATTTTATCTCTTAATTCAAAGCTTACGGGTAAACTTTGCTCAGCTAAATCAGAGCAAAGTGAGTCAACCAAAGAAACAATATCGAATACTCTACTTTGCTCCCCCCATGAATCTTGCAGTGCAAACGTAACGGTGGCCTCACAAATTTGTTCCATTTCATCTATTTTTTTAAAAATATTATTTTGTATATCTTTCTCGCCTATAAACTCGGCTTGCAAACGCATCGAGGTTAATGGCGTTCTTATGTCATGAGATATAGCCGCTAATGCACGAGCCCTATGATCATTAACATTCGTCACGCGTTTCAACATTGCATTAAAAGCAATGATCACATTCTGAATATCTAAAGGACCTCTAAGTTTTACCTCACTTATCTTTTCACCAACCCCTAACTTATTAGCTTCTTTAGTTAACGCGTTTAATGGACTGGTAATACCCACGATGATAACTGATGCAAAGATAACTAGGATTGCCGTAAATATGAATAAAGGCGTAAGGGTAGAAGTAATCCAAGTAGGATACGGGAAAACGTCGAATACCAGCATAACCAACCACTTGCCATTTTTAAGCTGAACTTGCCCTTGTAACGTTACAGATGGAGAGTAAGGCTTTACCTCTTCTGTTGTTACTCTACTAAGGTATTTGAAAAAGTTATTGATGGCTGTTTTGATTCTAGGTTGAGGAATGAAAGGCTGTTGTACAGCGATATTTTCATAACCACTGCCAATTTTCTGTTGTAAATCTTGGCTATATTTCTGATCTGTTTTCGATAGATTACTACCATCAAAAAGTGGCTCGTCAATAACATAAAACTTAACTCGAAATGAATTTAAGGTATAGCTATCGAGCAATTGATTACTTTCAATTGTCTTAACCGCAGAGTCCATTTGCGCTAAGTAAATACCGTCCGTAATGTTCTTTTGCAGGCGCTCACTAAAATCAGTTTCGAATAAGAAAATGATAAATACAAGAAGTTGCGTACTTAACAATAAAAATATTATAAGCGATATTAATTGACCAGTAAGATATTTAGGCATTACTTAATATCTTAGAAACGGGAACAGCTAAAGTGTAGCCTCCGCCTCTAACAGTTTTTATTATTTTAGGCGCATTAGAATCAGTTTCTATTTTTCGTCTTAATCTACTCGTTAAGTTATCAATACTTCGATCGTAAGCTTTGGCTTCTCGTCCATGTGTTAAATCAAGTAGTTGGTCACGAGATAAAATGCGTTGAGGTCGTTGCAGGAAAACTTGCAGTAATTTATATTCAGCGGCGCTAAGTGCAGTAGCAACATTGTCTTGGTCGACAATTTCCCGTTGAAATATGTCTAATGTCCAATCTCCGAAACTTATCGCAACAACTTGCTCATCTTCTTCAGGAGTCGCTAATTCTCTGTCACAGCGGCGTAACACAGCTTTTAATCGAGCCAGCAATAAGCGGGCATTGAAAGGTTTACTGATATAGTCGTCAGCGCCCATTTCTAAGCCAACGACTTTATCTGCGTCATCGGAGAGGGCAGTGAGTAATATGACTGGGATTTTGTATTTTTCTTGTACATAGCGACACAATGTAAGGCCGTCTTCGCCAGGCATCATGATATCAAGAAGAATGATATCGATAGCACCATTTTCAAGAATTTTACGCATTTCTCTACCACCATTAGCGGTACTTACGCGTAAACTATGGTCACCAAGAAAACGTTTTAAAGGTTGGATGATATCCGGATCGTCATCGACTATTAACACATGGCTCATACTATTTTACTCTTTTTAATTTTTTTATTATTATTTAATCTGCACGCTGTTTTATTTCATTAAATTAACTAATTTAAGAAGAATAATTACAGAGATAAAACAGCATAAGACCGTTTCCATTCTATCCCTTAAAATGATGCTTTTGCAAGGGTGTTTTTTCAACAGTTTAT
>CAWVWK010000276.1:0-2360 GCA_963933725.1 uncultured Colwellia sp. | reverse complement strand
CCTATTAAAAAGGCTGATTCGCAATAATCAGCCTTTTTTCGTTTGATTGCTAACTGGTTACCAATTATTCCAGGGAAAGTTGCCAAACCCTGTCGTTATTTCGAAAACGGTGTAATGACGGTGCCTTTTGTTTTCGGTGCCTAACTGATACGCTAAACCTTGAACCTTAAAACCCCCTTTCTCTCCTCCTAATTCAATGACATAACTCGTCTTATATGAGATACTTGCAACAAAATAATCATTAGCAATTAAAGCAAAAGTAAAGCAAAAGTAAAGAAAACGGACTAATTTAAGCGTATTGATATCTAGTCTAATAATTACCTGAGCATTTTTAATGGGATGGGTATAAGTTTCTCTAAACTAAAATAGTCTATTATTAGCTTTGATGATCCAATAACAAAGGAAACCGACAATGAGTAAAAAAGTCGCATTAATTACTGGTGTTACAGGCCAAGATGGCTCGTACCTAGCGGAACTTTTATTAGAAAAAGGGTATGAAGTTCATGGTATAAAACGTCGTGCATCATCTTTAAATACCGAACGTGTTGATCATATTTTCCAAGATAACCATGAAAAAAATCAAAACTTTTTCTTACATTATGGTGACTTAACCGATTCGTCTAACTTAACCCGTATTATCAAAAACGTTCAACCTGATGAAGTATACAATTTAGGTGCGCAATCACATGTTGCTGTTTCGTTTGAATGCCCTGAATACACTGCCGATGTAGATGCCATGGGAACATTGCGTTTACTTGAAGCGATTCGCTTTTTAGGTTTAGAAAAGAAAACAAAATTCTACCAAGCTTCCACTTCAGAGCTTTACGGTGAAGTGCAAGAAATACCGCAAAAAGAAACAACACCGTTTCACCCACGCTCACCTTATGCTGTAGCCAAAATGTACGCGTATTGGATTGTAGTTAACTACCGTGAAAGTTACGGCATGTACGCTTGTAATGGGATTTTATTTAACCATGAATCACCGCGCCGTGGTGAAACCTTTGTAACACGTAAAATTACCCGTGCCATTGCTAATATCTCTCAAGGTTTAGAAAGCTGTTTATACCTTGGTAATATGGATGCACTTCGCGATTGGGGGCATGCTAAAGATTACGTGCGTATGCAGTGGATGATGTTACAGCAAGAAACCGCTGATGATTTTGTTATTGCTACAGGTAAACAAATTTCAGTACGTGAATTTGTTAGCTTATCAGCCAAAGAAGCCGGTATAGAACTTGAATTCTCAGGTGAAGGTGTTGATGAAATCGCTACCGTTAAATCCATTACGGGTGATAATGCGCCTGCAATTAAAGTTGGCGATGTCATTGTTAAAGTTGACCCACGTTATTTCCGCCCAGCAGAAGTAGAAACACTTCTTGGCGACCCAACAAAAGCGAAAAAGCAACTTGGCTGGGTTCCACAAATTACCGTTGAAGAAATGTGTGCTGAAATGGTGTCTAGTGACTTAGATATAGCCAAGCAACATGCCATATTAAAACATCACGGTTATCACAAGTCAGTTGCTGTAGAGTAAGCGAATAATGAAAATTTTATTAACCGGCGCCAATGGCATGGTCGGTAAGAATATCTTGGCACTTGCGCCTAATTATCAGCATGAGTTTTTAGCACCTAAAAGTGCAGAATTGAATTTATTAGACTCATTAGCTGTTCGCCAATATGTTGAAACACATCGTCCAGACATGATTATTCATGCCGCGGGTGTTGTTGGTGGAATTCAAGCAAATATGGCACAGCCTGTTAAGTTTCTCGTTGATAATATGCAAATGGGCTTAAATATCCTAACGGCTGCGAATGACTTGGGCGTTAGCAAGTTTTTAAATTTAAGTAGTTCGTGCATGTATCCTCGTGACGCGCTTAACCCTTTATCTGAAGATTTAATTCTAAAAGGTGAGCTTGAGCCAACCAACGAGGGTTATGCCCTTGCGAAAGTAACCAGTACGCGTTTATGCGAGTACATCAGTAAAGAAGACTCAAACAAGCTGTATAAAACCATTATACCGTGTAACTTATACGGGCGTTTTGACAAATTCGATCCCAACCATTCTCACATGATTCCTGCGGTTATTCGTAAAATAGATGAAGCTAAAAAGAATCAGCAAGTAGAAATTGATATTTGGGGTGACGGTGAAGCACGTCGTGAGTTTATGTATGCAGAAGATTTAGCAGAGTTCATTTATTACGCGCTCGATAACTTTGCAACAATGCCACAAAACCTGAATGTGGGTTTAGGCACTGACTTCAGCATTAATGAATACTATCAAGCCGTAGCAAAGGTCGTAGGCTACACTGGTCGCTTTACGCATGATTTAAGTAAACCGGTAGGCATGAAACAAAAACTA
>CAWVWK010000275.1:0-2374 GCA_963933725.1 uncultured Colwellia sp. | reverse complement strand
TGTTTGACGGTTTATCGAATAGCTGGCAACAATTTAACATGAAAAAGCAAGCTGATTGTCATGTTTGCTCTGTGTATTAATTTTTGGATAGAGAATAAAAACTTTAATCCACAAGGATTCCTCCTCTAGAAGTTTATAGTCTTAAGGTTTAAATTTGGTGTTAGTGATTGAAGTGAATTACCAAATTTCTTCTTTATCAAGCGCTGGAACGCAAGCAACTTTCCCAGCCATTTCTTCAATCGTTTTTTGAGTTAACGGTTGAGCAAGCCAGCCTTCTGCCATTGAAAGTTTATAAGGGGGGATTATCACTTGTGCATTAACCGGTTTAAAGCCGACTTTAATGTAATAGTAAGGGTCGCCATAAGTAACAAGTAGTTCTACACCTTCATCCTTTAAATATTCAATACCAAAATCAATTAAACTTTGTCCTGTATGTTTTCCTTGGTATTCATTATCGACAGCAACCGGTGACAATATAAAAGCATTAGTACCACTTTCCAGTGTAATACGTGAAAAAATAATAATACCAACAACGACTTCATTATCTAGTGCCAAAAAGCCATAGAAATCCTTCTCTGGTGTCGTTGTTAATAAGTCTGAGGCAAGCTTACTGGCTAATTCACCTTCCGATTGGCTTTCCGAGGCCGTAAAGACCTCTTTATATAGCTTAATAGAATCATCTTTGTACTGGCTATCGTAACTGATTAATTTCATGAAATTACCTATTTAAATACTTTGAACCACCAAAACAATCTTATGAGCTTAGCTCAAATTTGAAGCTTTAAAGAAAAAATTAGGTTTTATTTACCTCTTAGCAAGGGCTGTAACATTTCCTCTAAGCCATTTAATTTTACTTCATACATTAAAGCTAACTGTTCGCCTAACTTCCCCTCTGGAAAACCTTTGCCGTGAAACCATACTAAGTAGGGCTCTGGTAATTGAAGTAATTTACGGCCTGCATATTTGCCAAAGGGCATAGTTTGATTGATTGCCTCGATGAGGGCTTGTTGATTATTAAGCAATTTTTTGTCTCTAGTTTTTATCGGGCTGATATTGAACCACACAGGATGGAAAACACATTAACCGCTTTCTTTAAACCAAGCTTGGTGTAAACCAAAAAACATTATAATATATAAATATCATACAATTTTACTGAGCTAAATAATAAAATGTCATTAAATAAAGAAAACAATCAAATAATCACGCTTGGCGGTGGTTGTTTTTGGTGTGTAGAAGGCGCTTTCTCACAAGTAAAAGGCATTATTTCTGCGGTATCGGGGTATATGGGCGGACAAGATACAGAGCCTACTTATGAAAAAGTTTGTACCGGTAATACGGGCCATGCCGAAGTAGTACAATTAACCTTTGACCCACGTGTTATTTCAGATAAAGAGATTCTTCAAATCTTTTTTACCTTGCACGATCCAACGCAACTGAACAGACAAGGTAATGATATTGGCACTCAGTATCGTTCAGAGGTGTTTACGCACTATGAGCAACAGCATAAAGTAACAGAAGAATTAATTGCGCAAATGACTGCAGACGAAATGTTCAATCAAGCTATCGTCACTAAAGTAACACCTGCCGAGCACTTTTATGGTGGTGAACAATACCATCAAAATTATTTTAAGAACAACCCTGAAAATCAATATTGTCAGGCAGTTGTATCACCGAAACTTGCTAAATTTAGAAAGGTATTTGTTGCCAAATTAAAAGGTTAAATCGACAAACTAATAGGCAATAGGCACTAAAATAAAAAGGCTCAAAAGAGCCTTTTTAATCTAACCTTTTAAGGCTATTTATCTTTGCTTAGGTTATTTAACCTACGCTCGGTTTATTTAAAACGCATCGACAAATCAACCGCTTTGACATGCTTAGTTAACGCACCACTTGAAATAAAATCGACACCGGCTTTAGCGTACTCTTCTAATATTTCAATCGTCATATTACCTGAAACTTCAAGCTTCGCTTTACCACGGGTAGCTATTACCGCCTCTTCAATCATGGCAGGGGTAAAGTTATCAAGCATAATAATATCTGCTCCGGCATCAAGCGCTTGGTTCAACTCATCCATTGATTCCACTTCAACTTCAACCGTTTTATCGCGATGATTTTGCTTAGCTGTTGCTACTGCTTGATGGATACCACCACATGCTGCAATATGATTTTCTTTAATCAAATACGCATCAAATAAGCCTATTCTATGATTCAAACCACCACCACACAATACCGCATATTTTTGCGCACTTCTAAGCCCTGGTAATGTTTTACGTGTATCGAGTAATTTAGTTTTTGAGCCAGATAATACTTCTACATACTGATTGGTTAGTGTTGCTGTACCAGATAAAGTTTGTAGAAAGTTTAAAGCAACGCG
>CAWVWK010000274.1:0-2394 GCA_963933725.1 uncultured Colwellia sp. | reverse complement strand
TTTTTGAGTTAAAGATGGAGCAGGGCAGTTATGTCTTTTGCTATGTAGTGTAATAAAATGCCTGCCCTTGAATGCTGTTTGTTAGGTGGATATATACCTAGGCAAAATATAAGTTTGGTAATGCGCTAATAAGCATAAATAGCAAATACAGTAAGTAACTGATGGTTTAATATTGGTATTGGGAAGAGGAATAGCTGATTTTACAATGCAGCTAACACACGATTATGTTTTAACCATACTGATAATTGATAAGTTAGCTGTCCTAAGTTATTTTAGATGAATATAAAACCTTACCGCCTTTTCAACTAGAAAGTCGTGGTGAATTAGTGTTATGACTTAATTGTTCAAATTATTGAGGGATACTAGGAGCATTTGCTAAGTTTATGTAATACTGAAATATTAAATGAATATTATTACTTTCCAATACAAAAAGAGCTAAATATTTTAGTTAACAAGTCATCATTGGTAAATTCACCGGTAATCTGTTCAAGTGCTTGCTGACAAATTCTTAACTCTTCCGCTAAAATTTCCCCAGCCATATAAGCTTCTAATTGTTCTAAACCGATAAGTAAGTGGGCATAGGTATCATCTAGAGCAACTAAATGACGTCTTCTAGCCATAAATGCACCTTCGGTACTACCTTTGTAACCCATAATCGTTTTTAAGTGTTCTTTTAAGCTGTCAACGCCCATACCTGTTTTAGCAGACAAAGTAATAATATCGTGTTGTTGCCCTTTGTTATCTTTATACTCAGTATGACCTGTAGGAACACCGCTAATATCTGCTTTGTTTCTGACAACTGAAAGACCAATATTGTCTTCTAACCTTTCAAAGAACTCAGGCCAGTAGCTTTCAATATAGGCTCTGTCAGCCAACATGTTTTCTTCTACACTCGCATCAACCATTAACAATACTCGGTCAGCTTTATTTATTTCTTGCCAAGCTCGGTCTATGCCTATTTGTTCAACTTTATCGCTGCTTTCTCTTAAGCCTGCGGTATCGATAATATGCAATGGCATGCCATCAATGTTAATTTGCTCTGAAAGCACATCACGTGTGGTGCCTGCAATATCTGTTACGATGGCGGTTTCTTTACCGCTTAAGGCATTTAACAAGCTCGATTTACCTGCATTTGGCCTTCCGGCAATAACGACACGCATACCTTCTCTTATAATACTGCCTTGTTGGGCTTGTTTTCTTACTTGTTCAACCTGGCTAATAATCTCTTTTAAGTCTTTAACAACCTTTTTATCGGCAAGAAAATCTATCTCTTCTTCTGGAAAGTCGATAGCTGCTTCAACATACATTCTTAAATGAATAATGCTTTCTACCATTTCATTAATGAGTTTAGAGAAGTTACCTTGTAAAGAGTGCAGGGCAGAGCGAGCTGCTTGTTCAGAGCTTGAATTAATTAAATCGGCAATGGCTTCTGCTTGGGTAAGATCTAGTTTGTCGTTTAAAAAGGCTTGTTCACTAAATTCGCCGGGTTTCGCCATTTCAACAAAGGGGAGTGATAAGATGCTTTTTAACAACATATCTAAAATAACGGGACCACCATGGCCTTGAAACTCTATAACATCTTCACCTGTAAACGAATTAGGCGCTTTAAAATACAACGCAATCCCTTGATCTAGAACTTCTTTTTTATTATCATGAAAAGATAAGTATTCCGCTTTTCTTATTTCAGGAACTTTGCCAAGCACAGCTTGGGCTACTTCTTTTGCTTTAGGGCCAGAGACTCTAATGATACCTACGCCACCAATGCCTGGAGCGGTTGCTTGTGCTGCGATTGTATTCGTTTGCGTTAATGCGTTCATTTAATTCATTTCTGTAGATCTAAGTTGATTATGTTTATTTTACGTTATTAACGAGAAAAAATCCTCTCCGCCTTCTACAAATAGAAAATATAAGGCTTGAAGTTAATAGCAATTCAATTAAGTTATTGCTCAGTTGTACTGTTTAAAAGTAAGTCATGGTTTCGTTACTATCAATCACAATTGCTAGCTATTACTCAATTGAGTCCCTCGCCCTGACTCATTTTCCTGGTTACAACAAGACTACAAACTTAATGGGATTGGTATAATTAAATAAAGAGTAGTCGCAAAACTTTTCATACAAAAAAAAACGACCAAGTCCTAATGGAATTGGTCGTTTGATAATTATCAAATTAACTTGAATTTAAGCTGCTTCTTGTTTTTTCTTCTCTATACCAGCAAAAATAACTTTCATTTGTGCAATTGAAATAAGGTTACTTATTAACCAGTAAAGCACAAGCCCTGATGGGAACCAAGCCATGAAAATTGAAAATACAACAGGCATATATTGCATAATCTTTTGTTGCATTGGATCTTGAATCGTCATCGGTTGCATTTTTTGCATAACGTACATACTAAT
>CAWVWK010000273.1:0-2511 GCA_963933725.1 uncultured Colwellia sp. | reverse complement strand
ATAATAGAAAGACTAACGCAAAAGCATAGGTATACATTACTTATAACCTCATAAAATAGGTGCTCGGGCACTTTTTTTTATTGTTAGATGGAAAAAACGGGTGATTAAAAAGAGCGATAAAAAAAAGGGTGTCTTTATTAGGTGGCATAGGTTACAATTTTGTTAATGTCAAATGTAATTTTATTTCTTTATTTATTTATTTATTTATTGATTAGGTAATGAAGCTTTAAAATTGATGGAATTAGCTAAAGTCATAGCAAAATAATATCTTTTTATCAGAAAGGGCAAGAAAGTATAAAGGGCAAGGAAGCATAATGGGCAACATAGGGTCATCGAATAACAATTTTAGTGCTAATTCTTTAGGCATTAAACTTATGGACGTATTAATATTACTTTCTACGTTATTACTCGCAACTTCTCTTTACGGTGTTGCGCTTTCTCGTGAATACCTTATTGTTTTATTAATCGTTGTGGTATCTTTTGCTTATATTGCTGAAGCGGTGAGTTTATATCGCCCTTGGCGCGCAGGCACATTTAGGGTACGTATTTTATTAACCCTAGCTACTTTAGTGTGTGCTTTTTTTACTTTTTCACTATTTACCTTCTTTTTTAAATTTTCAGAGCAGCTGTCTCGTGTCTCTATTGCGCTTTGGTTTACCTTCGCCTTGTTCTTTTTATGTTTTTGGCGACTTTCCCTACATTTATATAAACAAAATAGACGTAAGCTTGGCTTTAACCACAAAAAAGTCGCCATTATAGGTGCAACTGAAGCGGGCTTTAAAATGTCTGGTGAAATATTGCTACATGACGAATTAGGTTACGATAACTTAGGCTTTTATGATGATCGCGCTTCTGAAAGGCAGTTAACCGATAAAAAAGAAACGATTCAAGGCAGCATTGCTGAGGCTGTTAAGCTGGCAAAGCAAGGCAGCATAGATGTTTTATTTATTGCATTACCCTTTGCCGCAGAAAAGCGTATTGCCGATATACTTTTATCGCTTGGTGACACCACGGTCGATGTACATATTGTGCAAGATCACCTGTTGGCGAACTTAATGCATGCGCGTGTTGACCATGTTGGTGAAATGAACACCTTAAGTGTGTTTGAGTCTCCTTATCATGGTATTCAAAAGTTAATTAAACGTACCGAAGATATTGTCGTAAGTAGTATTATTTTATGCCTTATTGCACCCGTATTATTGATTGTTGGTATGTGCGTTAAGTTTACCTCAAAAGGGCCCGTGCTTTTTAAACAAGACAGGTACGGTTTGTCGGGGCAAAAAATAAAGGTGTGGAAGTTTAGGTCCATGTCGGTTATGGAAAACAGTGACGTGGTTACCCAGGCAACCAAAGGTGATGCTCGCATTACCCCTGTTGGCGCTTTTATTAGACGTACGAGTTTAGATGAATTACCACAGTTTTTTAATGTGCTATTGGGTGATATGTCGGTTGTTGGGCCAAGGCCTCATGCGGTTTTACATAACGAAGAATACCGCAGTAAAGTCGATTACTACATGCTTCGTCATAAAGTGAAGCCGGGTATTACCGGTTGGGCACAAATTAATGGTTGGCGCGGCGAAACAGATACCTTAGATAAAATGGAAAAACGTGTAGAGTTCGACCTGCAGTACATTAAACATTGGTCGCTTTGGTTTGATATTAAAATAATATTTTTAACCATTTTTAAAGGCTTTATTGATAAAAATGCCTATTAGGGTTTAATACTCATGTCATTTTTGTGCTGTAGAGTTTTTTACGGATACATTGAACGTTAACAATAAACGTTAGAATTTAGAATTTAGAATTAGAACTTAAATTAAATAATGAAGCTTTCAGTCATGAAACTTCAAACATAAAATAACAAAACTAGGGATTAACATGAAGAGTAAGAAAATTGTGTGTAAAACTAACACTAAAACACTTTTATCTACAACAATGTCTGTTGCGATGGCTACAGTGTTCTCGTCAGCTGTTTATGCTGTAGAGCCAACAGCAATTAACCTTGATAACGGTTTATCTGTAACACCATTTTTATCAACGGGTTATACATACGATAACAATATCTTTAGCGATGCAACTAAAACAAAATCGAGTGCTATTTTAACCATAGCGCCTTCAGTCAACTTACTTCTTGATGATGGTGTTAATCAATATAGTGCCGATGTTACAGTAACTTCTGGCACTTTTACTTCAAGTTCTGATGATAATTTTTTAAACACAGAGTTAAGTGGTGCAGTTCACTTAGAGCCAAGTTCACAATCACGTTTTGACCTTACCGGCTCTGCTAATTGGTTGTCTGAGCCTCGTGGTACAGGTATTACTGAAGGTTTAGGCGATAGCGTATCTGAGCCTTTAACGTATGCTGAGCAATCTTTAGGTGGAGCATATGAATATGGCGCTTTAAGTTCTAAAGCACGTGTTGCTTTTAACGTAGATTACTACAATAAAGGTTATACTAATTTCGAAGATTTCACTAAATTTCGTGACTATGATTCAGTCAAATTAGGTAGT
>CAWVWK010000272.1:0-2514 GCA_963933725.1 uncultured Colwellia sp. | reverse complement strand
TAAAGTGATTTTACCCGGTGTTGGTAGCGCTAAATACGCTATGGAAAATATTAACAATAAAAATTTAAGTGAAACGCTTAAGCAATTAACACAACCCGTACTTGGCTTTTGTCTAGGTATGCAGTTAATGACAAACTCTTCGCTCGAAGGAGGTAAAGATGCTTCTGTCGCTTGTTTAGGTGTTATTCCTACCTCTATAAAACCGCTTAATGTTCAAGAAAATAGTAACCTAAGATTACCTCATATGGGCTGGAATACCTTAACAGAAGTTAAAAACCATCCCGTGTTAAATGGTATCAATGCCGGTGATTATTTTTATTTTGTCCATAGCTTTTCGGCTCCCATCAGTGAATTTACATTAGCAACATGTCAATATAGTGAAGACTTTTCAGCCATAATTGCTAAAGATAACTTTATTGGTTGTCAATTTCACCCTGAGCGCTCTGGTCAATTAGGCAGTAAAATAATAAATAACTTTTTATCTATACCTGCAGATGCATTATTAAAAGGCGTAAAAACAGCATGATGATCCCAGCAATTGATTTAATTAATGGTGAAGTGGTCCGGTTATTCCAAGGTGACTACTCAAAAAAAACAAACTACGAATATACCGTACAAGATAGACAAGCAGCCTATGCAAATGCAGGTGCTAAAGTGATGCATTTTGTTGACTTAGACGGCGCTAAAGACAGTGCTAAGCGCCAGCTATCAACACTTAAAACGGTGCTTAATCATCCTAGCCTCATTACGCAAGTTGGCGGCGGCATCCGTTGTGAAGAAGATGTTGTTGAATTATTAGCATTAGGGGCAACTCGCGTAGTCATTGGCTCTCTTGCCATTAAAGAGCAAGCGCTAGTGCTTTCATGGCTAAAAAAATATGGTGGCGACAAGATTGTACTTGCCCTTGATATCAAAATTGATGCTCAAGGCAATAAAACACTCCCTACCCATGGTTGGCTTAAAGACAGTGGTGTCAATTTAGAAGACTTACTCGATGCTTATGTTGAAGCTGGCATTGAGCATGTTTTATGTACCGATATATCCAAAGATGGCACATTAAGTGGCTCAAATGTAGCGCTTTATAAATCACTTAGCCAAAACTACCCTAGTATAAAATGGCAAGCTTCTGGTGGTATCGGTTGTTTAGACGATATTAAAGCCCTTATTCCAACAGGCGTTGATGGTGTTATTTTAGGTCGATCATTGCTTGAGGGAAAGTTTACCCTTGAAGAAGCCATTGCATGTTGGAATGTATAGAAGCTCGAAGCTCGAATCTCGTAGCTCGACTCTTAACTTAAAGGTTTATTGAAAATGAAACGCATCGTACTTTATGTAAAAGACAAGTGCCCACATTGCAAAAGCGCTCAACGATACCTTGATGAAAAAGGCATTACCTATAGGTTAACCAATGCCAAAATGCAAAGAGGCCGAAAAGAGCTAGACGCTTTAAGAGCTACCTCTATGCCTGTTTTAAAAGTTGGTGACCAAGTTATGATTGGTTGGAATGTGAAGCAATTTGAAAAGTTGCACCGTTCATAACGTTATATAAATTTAAGCATGATAAACAGCAATACAAAATCAAGAAAAAACATAAAGATTAAATAACAAATAATTAGAGACAAAATGACACAATTAAAAAAAATGGTGACCTCATGTTAGCAAGACGCATTATTCCCTGTTTAGATGTGCGAGATGGTAAAGTTGTTAAAGGCATACAATTTAGAAACCATGAGATCATTGGCGATATTGTACCTTTAGCACAAAAGTATGCTGAATCGGGTGCTGACGAGTTAGTTTTTTACGATATTACAGCAAGTAGCGACGATAGAGTGGTTGATAAAAGCTGGGTTAGTCGCATTGCAAAAGTCATTGATATTCCCTTTTGCGTTGCAGGCGGCATTAAAAGTGAAGAAGACGCTAAACAAATTTTAATGATGGGCGCAGATAAAATATCCATTAACTCGCCGGCTTTAAAAGACCCAAGCTTAATTTCTCGCTTAGCTGAGCAATTTGGCCAACAATGTGTTGTGGTTGGTATTGACAGTTTTTTTGATGAGAAAACGGGCCAGTATCAAGTTTATCAATTCACAGGCGATGAGTCTCGTACGCAAAAAACACAGTGGACAACCTTTGACTGGATAAAAGAAGTAGTTCGCTTAGGCGCTGGGGAAATTGTTTTAAATTGCATGAACCAAGACGGTGTTAGACAAGGTTATGACATTGAGCAATTAGCACAAGCAAGAAAATCCTGTAACGTTCCCTTAATCGCTTCAGGTGGTGCCGGTAAAATGAGCCACTTCAGTGATGTATTTAAATTAGCTGATGTAGATGGCGCTCTTGCTGCAAGCGTATTTCATAAAGAAATCATTAATATTTGTAATCTAAAAAAAGACATTAACAACAAATTAAACTCACATAATATCGAGGTAAGACCATGTTAGTAAATCAAAATAATATTGAGTCGTTGGCATGGGATAAAATGGATAATTTAATCCCTGCTATTGTTCAGCACCA
>CAWVWK010000271.1:0-2522 GCA_963933725.1 uncultured Colwellia sp. | reverse complement strand
AGCGGAATCGAATTTTGAATAAATAGATTCCCTCAACACCACAATGGAATGACGCTGTTTCAACAAACTCTGCTTTCGCGCCTTCAGCCTTTCTGCTTTTTAGCTTATCTTTTTCTTCTTTACTTACCATCTAATCCTATGAAATACTTTATAAAAAATAATAGGATTGCAGAATGAAAACAGTTGTTATAACAGGAGGGTCTAGTGGTATAGGTTTAGCTATGGCTAAGCAGTATTGTCAGCAAGGCTATAACCTCGTGCTAGTGGCTAGAGACGAAACACGTTTAAATAAAGCCGTAAGTATCTGTGAAGCGTTGTGTAAACCTGAACAACAAGTACTTTCTTTTTCGGTTGATACGACAAGTAAAGAGGCATTAAATTCTTGCTCTCAAGAGATTCACTCCACCTTAGGTAAGGTTGATATTCTAGTATTAAGTGCTGGAATTGTTGACTGTAAGCGCATGATAGAACATGACGATGAAAGCTTTGAAAAGCTTTTTAAAACCAATGTCGTTGGTGCGCGGTTAGCAGCAAAAGCATTTTTGCCTAGTATGATAGAGAATAAATCTGGGCAAATTTGTTTTGTTGGTTCTTTAGGCGGGCTTATTTCTACTTATGGTTATAGCACTTATGGCGCCACTAAATTTGCCTTGATGGGCTTAGCTGGCGCTATGAGGAAAGAGCTTGTCGAGCATAATGTTGGCGTGAGTGTACTTTGTCCTGGTGAAGTGGATACAGAAATGACGGCAAATGAAGCCGACATTATCTTGCCGCAAACTAGACTTATTAAAGACATAGGAGGAACGTTAAGTGCAGACTATGTTGCGAAAGCGGCAATAAAGGGAGTTAAAAAGAATCGATTTATTATAGTGCCAGGCTTTAAGTCTAAAAATGCTTATTGGTTTTCTCGAGTTTTTCCAAAAAGTTTTGCCTGCTTTATGCAGTTAGTTATTAAATTTTCTAGTAGAAGATGATTTCTATTATAAATGATATTTTAGTATATAGTGTCAATGGCTAGTTGACCGAAAATACCGTTATTAAGCCATTATAACGGTATTTTTACTTTAGCTTTATCGAATCCTTAATTGACCATTACGCTTTGGTATCTGCCACACGAATGGTTGCTTTAACGATACTGACTTTGTCACTTGTTCTGCCACTCCTAGAGCCTAACTCTTCAATTTTAGCTAGGGTGGTTTCAAGACCATTTACAACTTTACCAAAAATAGTATGTTTGCCATCTAGGAATGGTGTAGGTTTAAAAGTGATAAAGAACTGACTGCCATCAGTGCCAGGGCCTGCATTTGCCATACTTAATATACCTGCTTCGTTATGACTTGTTGTACCGTCAAATTCACCCTCGTATTTATAACCGGGGTAGCCACGACCAGTACCTGTAGGGTCGCCACCTTGAGCCATAAATCCAGGAATTACTCGGTGAAAAATGGTGTCATCATAAAAACCCAACTGGGTTAGATAAATGGTACTTGATACATGCATCGGCGCAGAATCAGTAAAAAGCTTTATAGTTAATGGGCCTTGATTTGTCTCTAGCTCCCAAAAATAATCTTTACCTTTTGTAAAAGTGAGCATTTCAGGTTGCTTAAGACTCATTTTCCAGGCTTGATCTTCTTTATTTATTGCTTGTTCTTTAATGGTATCGTTGGTTTTTTTAATAACTTTATCGTCACTGAAACAAGCAGTTAAAGTTAGGGATAAAATCAGACAAGTAATTATTTTATTATTCATGTTTTACTCTTATTTTTACGTTAATTAAATTGTTTTATGTTTGCAATATTAATGGTTTTTTCACGATTCATGATTGAGGATTCTCGTTTGTACTCCCTCTTTTTCTAATAACTTTTCTACAATTGCTTTTAAAAGAAATGTTTCTCTTACTATCGATAGGCCTTTTTTATCACTATTTTTTATAATGTCTTCATTATGTGCAATAGCATCATAAATGTTTATCCAGTGTGGTGTCATACCATTATTTATTTCATGTTGCTCAAGTGAGGTCTCACCAAGTTTCTCATCAATATCGCAAAGATAACAATGAGATATCATATGAATAATATCAGCATTATCTTTATACCATGGGCGATATTCTTCATAGCAAGCAAAAGGAATGATATTTCGAACGCCTTGCGCTCCCGTTTCTTCCTCTAGCTCTCTGATAAGTGCCGGTATTTTATCTTCACCTTCATCAATCCCACCACCAGGTAAGCTGTAATCATGATATTTCTGAGTAAACAACAGCAAGATCATTTCACCTCTTAGCACAATGCCACGAGCAGCATGTCGAATAAGAAGTCTATCTTTATTGGTTTGTTTTAATTGTTGTGGAGAAATATCAGGGTGGAAGGCGGTTTTAAATAACGACATAAATAGAGTCTAATATGGTTTAAATGTATTTCTTTGGTTGAGGGTATTATACCTATTTGAGCATTTCAACCAACTACGAATTTGATTTTTTAGTTGAAATGAAACCGTGTTGATTGTTACATAATGTACGTAAAACT
>CAWVWK010000270.1:0-2543 GCA_963933725.1 uncultured Colwellia sp. | reverse complement strand
CATTTCGTGTTGAGCTTTTAGGTCAATGTATAGGGGTATGTACAAAAGAAGAAGCAAACAATGTGATAACAGCTGGTGAAGAGGTTTTGGTGCGTGAGGTTGTGTTGTATTGTAATAATGAACCGCATGTTTTTGCACGTAGTTTAATTCCTCTATCAAGTTTAACGGGTGAAGAAAAAGCGTTAGCAAACTTAGGTACTCAACCTTTAGGGCAAGTGCTTTTCAATAACCCTTCTTTAAGTCGAGAAAGTATAGAGTTCGCCTGCTTTAATGAAGCAAGCTCTGTGGGTAAACTTTGTAGTAGTTTAGATTTAACGGTTGCCGGCGATTTATGGGGAAGACGCTCTACCTTTAAATTAGAAAATAAACCCTTATTGGTTGCCGAGGTGTTTTTACCCTCAGCACTGGTTTATCAATAAAAATCGACTTAAAAAACTTACAAATTAATTAAGAAATTAAACAAGCTATGAACCCAAAAGAGTCTCAACCCAATACCTTTCTAACCAAGTGGCGCGCCATAAAGCTTATCACCCGAATGGATAAACCCATTGGCACTTACTTATTGCTATGGCCAACGTATTGGGCATTATGGATTGCATATGACGGTTGGCCTAATTTGCATTTATTAGTGGTTTTTAGTTTAGGTGTTTTTGTTATGCGCAGCGCAGGTTGTGTTATTAATGACTTTGCTGATAGAAAAATTGATGGCAGCGTCGAGCGTACTAAAAACAGACCTTTAGTGTCTGGGATGATGACCAGTGAAGAAGCGATTTCTTTGTTTGGGGTGCTAATAGGTATTGCACTCGCACTGGTGTTAACCTTAAGTTGGTTCACCATTAGTCTTTCGGTGGTGGCATTAGTTTTGGCCGCTTCTTACCCTTTTATGAAGCGTTACACACAACTCCCGCAAGTGGTATTAGGTGCCGCTTTTAGTTGGGGGATGATTATGGCATTTGCAGAAACGCAGGCACAAATTCCGCTTATCGCATGGATTTTGTTTTTTGCTAATTTATGTTGGACAGTCGCTTACGATACCATGTACGCCATGGTCGACCGAGAGGACGATTTAAAAATAGGGGTGAAATCTACGGCGATTTTATTTGGCGAAAACGACAAACGCATTATCGCTTTTTTACAGTTAATGATGTTAGCGAGTCTGTATACCGTGGGCGAGCTATTGGCTTTTGGTTGGCCATACCATGCAAGCTTATTAATAGCGGCAGGTCTGTTTATTTATCAACATGTATTAATTGTGAACCGCGAAAGACAAGGTTGCTTTGAGGCTTTTTTACATAACCATTGGGTTGGCTTAGTCATTTTTATAGGCATTAGCATTGAATACCTGTAATGTAGCGTAAAACATAGCTCAACCCTATGTTTTTATGTTAAGAAAGATAAAATAAAAAGAAGAAAAAAAAGGATGGAAACATGATAAACAATCATATTAATACAAAACATTTTGCCAATAGCTTGACGTTTTTAAGCGCACTTTTGGTGGTGTCTCTTTTCTTTTCAAGCATAGCAAGCGCTGAAGAAAGACCGAAGGTTCGCTGGAAACTTGCTGAAACATGGGGCCCAAACTTTCCTATCTTTGGTGAAGCCACGAAAAATATGGCAGAGATGGTTAAGGAAATGTCTAATGGGCGTTTTATTATCCGTATCGACTCGTCTAACCGCCATAAGTCACCTTTAGGTATTTTTGATTTCGTAAAATCGGGTCAATACCAAATGGGGCATTCAGGCTCTTACTATTGGAAAGGTAAAAACTTTAATACGTTGTTTTTCACTACTATTCCTTTTGGCATGACAGCACCAGAGCAATACGCATGGTTCTACCATGGCGGTGGCATGGAATTAATGGCTGAGGTGTATGGTCAGTACGGTATTATGTCTTTCCCAGGTGGTAACACAGGTAACCAAATGGGCGGTTGGTTTAAAAAAGAGATTAACTCTGTTGAAGACTTTAAAGGCCTTAAAATGCGTATTCCAGGCTTTGCAGGCGAAGTACTGGCAAGATTAGGCGCTAAACCTACCAACATTCCTTCAGGTGAACTTTATACTGCCCTAGAGCGAAATACGATTGATGCGTTAGAGTGGGTTGGTCCTTCTTTAGATTTACGTATGGGCTTTCATAAAATTGCCCCTTACTACTACACCGGTTGGCATGAGCCAGGTGCAGAACTTCAATTTATGGTAAATGAAAAAGCCTTCAATAAACTACCAAAAGACTTTCAAAAAATCTTAACCGTTGCCATGAAAACGGCAGCTTACGATATGTATACCCAGTCTTATCATGAAAGCGCTGTAAACCTAGCAACGCTGCAAGAAGAGTATCCTAACGTGAAAATGCGCTCTTTCCCTAAAAGCGTGATGGATGCAATGCAAAAAACTAACGCAGAATTACTGCAAGAGTTTGCAGCGAAAGACCCTATGACCGCGAAAATATTAAAGTCTATTCAAGATTACCAAGCGAAATCTCGTGCTTGGACTAATTTGTCGGATAGAAGTTATTTAGACACCAGCGACCCGGTTAAATAGACTAA
>CAWVWK010000269.1:0-2575 GCA_963933725.1 uncultured Colwellia sp. | reverse complement strand
GTTTTTGGCAGCCACCAATGCAAGCTTACATTAAAGACTTAATTGCAGGTGACACAGGCCCTCGTGGCAAAAACTTCAATATGCGTTGGATTGCCGCTATGGTAGGTGATATTCATCGTATTTTATGTCGAGGTGGTTTATTTACTTACCCAACCGATAGCAAAAACCCTGAGCAACCAAATAAGCTACGCTTGATGTATGAAGCCAACCCAATGGCTTTCTTAATGGAGCAAGCCGGTGGTGCTGCATATACTAGCGAAGGGAGAATTATGGATATTGAACCTACTGATATTCACCAGCGTGTTGAAGTTATCATGGGCTCTAAAAATGAAGTTGCAGCCTGTTTAGGTTATTATAAATAATTCAAAATCAGAGCGAGATACGAGCCCGTTTTGCCCGTAGATGCCGCAGGTGAGAAAAAGCCATATTAGTTTTGTAAGGCTGAAGCCTCACCTACGGTGGTTTAAGAGCTATTTGGCTTTTGTTGTTACCCCTTATCTGAACTTACCTGCACTCATCTGTGGGCAAAAAAATATTTCATCTCTTGATCTTCCGTACTTGCAAGTTACTAAATTTGTGAAATTCGTTCAGCTCTCTAATTCGATGATTTCCCCCCAAATTTAATTAATATGGCATTCCCACCTAAATTTTTGCTAAAATAACGACAATTAATTTTTTTACAGTTCAACCAGTTTATTAAAGAGAGTTCCATGCCAAATTATGTTGTAGGACACAAAATCCCGGATTCAGACTCTATCTGCTCTGCAATCGCTTTATCATACTTAAAAACAACTTTAGGTGAAGAAACCGTACCTGCACGCTTAGGTAATCTAAGCCCAGAAACTTTATTTATTTTAGATAAATTTGGTTTTGAACAACCTATGCTTAAAACGAGCTATGCTGGTGAAGGTGTTTACATTGTTGATCACAGTGACCTTGTACTTGCTCCTGACGATATTGATGAAGCAACTATATTAGGTATTATTGATCATCATAAATTAGGTGACTTAACCACTGCTACACCACTTGAAATTTGGGTTCGCCCAGTAGGTTGTACTAACACCATTATTAAAATGATGTACGATTTTTACAACGTAGAAATTCCTAAAGACATCGCTGGTGCAATGCTTTGTGCTATCTTAAGTGACACAGTTATCTTTAAATCTCCTACTTGCACTACTGCTGATATCAAATGTGTTGAAGTATTAGCTGAAATTGCTGGTATTGAAGATTACAAAGCGCTTGGCATGGAAATGTTTAAAGTAAAATCTGCTGTTGAAGGTACACCTACCCGTGACTTAGTAATGCGCGATTTTAAAGACTTCAACATGAATGGTAATAAGGTAGGCATTGGCCAACTTGAAGTTATCGACTTAAGTGTTTTTGATGACATTAAAGCAGATCTTGAAGCTGACATAATTAAACTTAAAGAAGAAGGTGAACGTCATTCAGTGATTCTTCTTTTAACAGATATTATGAAAGAAGGCTCAGAACTTTTAGTGGTAAGTGACAACCCAAACCTTACAGAGCAAACTTACGGTAAAGCAACTACCGACAATAAAGTTTGGTTAGATGGTGTATTAAGCCGTAAAAAGCAAATAGTACCGCAACTTCAAGAAGTTTTTGCTTAATAGTTCTTTACTATAGAACGCTTCATTTAAGCATAAATACTAGCGCTAAGTTTTCATGAAGCTTAGCGCTTTTTTTTGTTGAAAATTTACTTATCTTTAACAGGAGAAATGATAATCATGCTGCTATGGTTCGCTCAAATTTGATCTAAACTAACTAAGCTTATGTTAAACCGCGTAGTATAATGATTGATTTAGTACAATCAGTTTTAACCTGTGAATAATGTCAATACTAGGAATAATAAAATGAGCTCAAATTTACCGCAATTTAATTGGCAAGATCCAATGTATTTAAACGCTCAGTTAAGTGAAGAAGAACGTATGATTCGTGATACTGCGAATAATTATTGTCAGGAAAAACTTTTACCTCGTATTTTAATGGCTAATAGAAACGAATATTTTGACCGCGATATTATGCGAGAACTCGGTGAACTAGGTTTGTTAGGCGCTACTCTGCCTGAAAAGTATGGTTGCAGTAATATAAGCTATGTAAGCTATGGCTTAATCGCACGAGAAGTTGAGCGTGTAGACAGTGGTTATCGCAGTGCAATGAGTGTTCAATCTTCTTTAGTTATGCATCCTATTTATAACTTTGGCAGTGAAACACAACGGCAAAAATACCTACCTAAACTCGCTTCGGGTGAATGGGTTGGCTGCTTTGGGCTTACCGAGCCTAATTCGGGTAGCGATCCGGCTTCTTTGCTTACAACAGCAACGCCAGTTGAAGGCGGATATCATCTAAACGGTAGTAAAATGTGGATTACCAACTCCCCTATTGCTGATGTTTTTGTCGTTTGGGCAAAACTTGATGGCATAATACGCGGCTTTGTCTTAGAAAAAGGTATGCCTGGATTATCAGCCCCTAAAATAGAAGGTAAGTTTTCTTTACGCGCCTCTATCACCGGTGAAATTGTAATGGATAATGTTTTTGTGCCTAATGATAATAT
>CAWVWK010000268.1:0-2584 GCA_963933725.1 uncultured Colwellia sp. | reverse complement strand
TACTATAAGTGCCGTTTGTCTCATGTAAGTTGATTTACCACCCATATTAGGCCCTGTAATGACTAGCATTTTGCGCTTTTCATGTAGTGAAACTGCATTAGGAATAAACGCAGAAGAAGTCATTTGTTCTACAACAGCGTGTCTACCAGCAGTAATTTCAATACCAGGTGTTTCGGTTAATAGCGGCTTTACATAATCTAGGGCATGGGACCTTTCTGCAAAAGTACTTAGCACATCGAGCTCTGCAATCGCTTCACTCATTTGTTGTAATGGCTTTAAATCAGGTAGGATAAGGTCAAATAATGATTGATAAAGTTGCTTTTCTAAAGCGAGGAACTTACTTTGCGCACTAAGTACTTTATGCTCATGTTCCTTTAGTTCTTCGGTAATATAACGCTCGTTGTTCTTCAATGTTTGACGACGAATATAATGCTCAGGTACTTGTGACGCCGCGCTTCTAGCGATCTCAATAAAAAAACCATGAACACGGTTGTATCCAACTTTTAAAGAGCTGATACCCGTCTCTTCTTTTTCCTTTTCCTCAAGTTGCGCAAGGAATTCAGTTGCCCCATCACTTAAGTCACGAAGCATATCCAGCTCTTCATGATATCCAGGTGCAATAACACCGCCATCCCTAATTAGAACAGGAGGGTTGTCAATTATTGCCGACTCTAATAAAGCTTGAATGCTGGGCATAGGCGCACAATAACATGCTAGTTTAGCTAAACTTCCTTGAGTACTACTAACAAGAAGAGATTGTAATTCCGGTAATTTTTGGAGTGCATCTCTTAAACGTGCAAAATCTCTAGGTCTAGCTGACTGCATGGCAATACGAGAGACAATACGTTCTACATCGCCTAATGTTTTTAAAAGAGTATTTAAAGAGACATAAAGCTCAGTATTTAATAGCGCTTCAATACTATCTTGTCTGTATTTAAGTAATGAAAGATCTCGTAGCGGAAAGTGTAACCAACGCTTTAATAAACGCGACCCCATCGGCGTTGCAGATTTATCAATAATCGCAGCCAGTGTATTATCCGTACTACCTTGTAGATTCGTGGTAAGTTCCAAATTACGACGCGTTGCAGCATCAAGTACAACGCCTGATGCGGCAGACTCGAAAATAATGCCACGAATATGGGGCAGGGCAATTCGCTGAGTATCTTTTACATACTGAAATAGGCAACCAGCTGCAGCAAGGCCAAAAGTTTTATCTTCTACACCAAAGCCAGCGAGGCTTTTTGTACCGAATTGCTGATTAAGTAGAGAGGTTGCCGTTTCAAGATCAAACTCCCAATCGGGTCTTTTTCGCAAACCTTTAAGGTTTTCAAGAAAATCACTTCCATGAAGCGATTCAGGATAGAGTAGTTCTGCTGGGTTTAATCGTTGCAGCTCAGCATATAGTTGTTCAGGTGTTTGTGGTTGAGTTAAAACAAATCGACCACTGGTCATATCTAAATAGGCTAAGCCGTATGCAGGTAGTGAACTATTTTTGTGATACTGAGTATTTTCAAAAACAGATACAATAAGGTTATCTTGGCGATCATGTAAAAGCGCTTCATCGCTTACTGTACCAGGAGTAATAACGCGAACTACTTTACGCTCTACAGGGCCTTTACTTGTTGCGGGATCACCAATTTGCTCACAAATGGCGACAGACTCACCAAGCTTAACGAGTTTAGCAAGATAATTTTCTGCAGCATGATAGGGTACTCCCGCCATTGGTATAGCATTACCACCGGTTTTGCCACGTGCTGTTAACGAAATATCTAATAAGTCAGCTGCTTTTTTCGCATCATCATAAAAAAGTTCATAAAAATCGCCCATCCGATAAAAGATTAATGTATGAGGAAATTCAGCTTTAATCGTTAGATATTGCCTCATCATTGGCGTATGTTTGGATAAATCTTGCATGCTAGTGATATACTTCTTTTGATGTAATGCTTTGTTAAAAGCTATCTATACATTTAAATTTAAATGCGTATCGACATATTATACCAATTGAATTAATGAATGCACCACTTAGCGAGAATTAAAAGGCTTAGAGGCAAGGCATTGATTGCAGTGGATAGCGATTCAGGAGGATATGCTCAAGATAATATGTTATTGTATTATTTAATAAGGTGCCTCCTGTACTGTCCGCATTCTCTATAAACGTCCTCCTTGCTGCGTCCTTGTCAAAATCAATGACAATGAGAATAAGCCTTTAAATTCAACCTTCAGAAACCCAGCAGCAAACTGATAACGTCCCAAGATGAATCATTATGTGCAACTCATTTTGCTTGTTCTAAGCTCGCTTCTGACGCTCTATGTTGGTCGATTCATTATTTCAACTGGTATTACTGATATTGAGTTGCAAGTGCTATAACTAAAGCGCATAAGAAAGAGGTTAAATAGCATAGGCAGAAAAATAGTTCACGATTCTATCTAAGAAAGTGTTTAAGCTGTTTGAATAAATGGGTAAAACTTAATATTAATATGTCAAATATCAAATATCAAATATCAGAGCATTCTGAAGTAAGCTCAATGTTACTTAAATTATCGGGTGGTATGTAATCGAAAATAAAAGTAATACGAGAAATTT
>CAWVWK010000267.1:0-2651 GCA_963933725.1 uncultured Colwellia sp. | reverse complement strand
ACAGAATGAAATAAAGATTAGAGATCTCATCGAATTACCCAGATTACGCTAATTAAGTGACTCTTAGGGTAAGAGCCTTGCAAAACAGTAAGCAATTATTAAAGCAGCTTAGGTGAGGTTTTAACCTTACAAAACTCTCATTCGCACGAAGAGAAAGTATTGAGTTTAAAATAGTCAGTTTAAAGAAGAATATACTTAGCATTGGCAGCTCGTGTGCTTCGAAATATGGCAGTACTTTATCGTTAAGCATATCCGCATCAGTAATTGGTTTTTAGTAACATAGAACTTGGCGAAGGCTATTTTGCTGTAAGTATCAACAAAGGCCTGTTGATAAATAGGACCAGCGCCTTTAAATTACCAACATAAAACGTGTCCTGAGAGCTAAGATAACCAGGCTGGGCAGTTTCAATTTCGTCCCAAGCTTCATTACCTGTTCTATGTTGCCCGTGTGCAGGTTGTTCGACTAGTTCTTGATAACGATAAAATGTATCTCGTGATACGCCCATGACTTTACAGGGTCTTGAAGCATTATTAAATTTTTTAGTTAAGTTTAATAAACCCGCTTTATGTTTGATGATTGGGTTGTTAGTAGGCAATATGTGCGTTACCTTTTTTAGTTTTGATTAAAGATTCGACACCTTTATCAGAACGGGTAACAGTCAATTTTTCAAGTCGATGTGCTTGATTAAGTCGGAACTAATACATTCAAAGGCTTGAAAGCTTTGCTCTTTGAAACACGTTCCTCTCTGCAGTGAAGCGCCTCGGTCGCCTCGGCGGGAGAAACGGGCTTGAGTCTTGACCTTGCTCGAATTTCGATTCTCGAGGCTTCTCTTTTGCTTTTAGCCTTAAACTATGGGCATGAACATTTAAAAAACGTTAATATTACTTAGCGCGGCAATGAGTCCGATAGTTCCGCCAAAAACACCCCCCCAGACAACTAACCAGCCAAGGTGTTTGGCAATCATCTCTTGAACAATTTCTTTCACTAGCTTTGGCGTAAGCTCATTTAAACGTTGTTCTATTATATCACTGACTTTTTCTTGCATGCCATCAACCATACTTCCCTGTTGTACTTCTTCTTTTAACAGTTCATTAAAGTCATCGCTATGTGCTATTTCACTGATGCTAGCTTTCATTTTTTCGATAAAGGGATCTTTCAACGGTTGCAGGGCCTCATTGCCACCGAACATAGCTAACATTCCACCAAATGAAGATCCTTCTATAACTGTGACTAAATTGTCAAATGCCGGTGCTAAATCTACTTTTTCTATTACTGGGCTTAAATTTAGTTGACTTGCCTTACCTGAGCTAGAAGTTAAAAAACGTTCAATATTTTCTTGCGTAAAAAACTGCTCCATCATGAGGTGACGAATAGCCACTTTAAATTCTTCAAAACGCGCAGGAATAACACCAGAGCCATATAAACCAGGCACTTTTTCAAATAACATATGAACCGCTAACCAGTTTGTTATTGCACCCGATAAAGCGAACAAACCAATTGAGTAAATAAAAGGATTATCGATAAAAAAACCGACAGCCGTTAAAGTTAATGCAATAAGATTGGTAACGATACTTTTGTTCAAGAAAAACTCCATAATGATAAAAAATGATGATTTAATGTTGTTGATGTTATGATAACAAAAGACTCCTATATGGTTAAGTAAGAAACAATAAGTATCTTTTATAAAATCACAACCAACAAGAATTAATACAAGGCTTTAATATGGGTTATATAAAAAATAAAATCATTTTATGCTTCTGCATTCTTGTGACTCCAATACTTGCGCCAATTGAGGCTCAATCAACGGAGTGGCGTAAACTCGACTTAGATAAAACAGTATTATTAACCTTACCGCACGGAAAAGTTGTCATAGAACTTGCACCACAGTTTTCACCTAAACATGTAGCCCAATTTAGCAAGTTAGTTAAACAAGGGTTTTATGATGGTGAAAAATTTTATCGTGTTATTGACGGTTTTGTTGCCCAAGGTGGTCCTGAGGGTGAAGGTAAAAAAGACAAATCGGTGTCAACATTAGTAATAGAAGAAAGCTGGCAAACTTCGAAAGACTGGCATTTTTCCATAGTTCAACAGCAAGACTTATTCGCTTACCAAACGGGATTTAAAGACGGCTTTGCTATTGCACGCGATAAACCCACCGAAAATACAGAAACTTGGTTAACCCATTGTCCTGGTGTTTTAGCCATGGCTAGAGGTAACGAACCTGATACAGCGACAAGTCATTTTTACTTTGTTATCGGTCAAGCACCGCGTTATTTAGATCGAATAATGACCGTTTTTGGGCGTGTTGTTTACGGCATGAATCATATTCAATCAATTCAGCGGACCTCGATAATAGAAGGCGAAAAAGCGATTAACCCAGAGACTTTTACATCAATTATTAGTATGAAACTAATGCGTGATGTATCTGAGAAAGAAAGATTGCTAATAGAAGTTGAGGACACAAATACAATAGATTTTATTGAAAAATTGGATAAGCGCGTTTTACGAGAGGATGCTTTCTTTTATAAAAAACCCCCACAAGTTCTTGATGTTTGTCAGGTACCTGTTACAAGCAGAATTGTTAAATAAAGACTATTATGGAAACACCAACAGCGAATTTGATATAATCAACTCGCTTTATGAACTGTTG
>CAWVWK010000266.1:0-2662 GCA_963933725.1 uncultured Colwellia sp. | reverse complement strand
TCGACACTAGACAAAGGCGGTTTACAAAATATATGTCAATGCTTATAAATGAAGGAAAACCTTGATTTTAAATGTAAAATAACAGGTATTATGAAGATAAGTATACTAATATAACCTGCACAAAAATTAATTTGAAAAGGATTTTTTATGTTTACATTGGAAATTATTGGTTTATGCATTTTTATAATACTTACTTTTTTAGGGTACAAAAAGAATAATAGAAACATCATGTTATTTGCTTCTATGTGTTTATTAGTATCCTTATCTGGGCCTGACTTTATATCTGGTTTTATCGAAGGCTACCATCAATAAGTAACTCAAGCACAGTTAACCAATTAAATTCAAAACAATTTAATTGGTTTGAATTTAATAAGTTTTAGCAAAAAAAATAGCGCTTTATAGCGCTATTATTTTGTCTGTATAAATAAAAAAAGCATAAAGTGTGATTTATGACTTTTATCTTAACTGCAGCTAATGAACTAGTCCTAGCTAATTTGATTTAAATAAGCTGCTGCACCCATTAACCCCGGTTGGCTTTCTGTTATGACATAGGTTGGTGTTTGCTTATTTAAGTAGGACATGCGGCCTTTGGCTTCAAAGCGCTCTCTAAACTGACTCGTTTTTAAAAAATCGATGAATCTTGGTACGATGCCACCTGCGATATAAGAGCCCCCTAAAGAGTCTGTCGTTAGGGTTAAGTTACCAGCGAAACTTCCTAATACTTTACAAAATTGTGATAAAGCTTGTTCACAAGTAGGACAGTCACCATTTATCGCTTTTGAACTGATCTGTTTAGCTGATAATTTTTCTACATCGCTAAAAGTAATATTCTGACTATTGATAGCAACTAATGCACGGTAAATTTGTTCTAGACCATACCCCGAGAGTAATTGTTCATATGAGACGCGTTTTTTCACCGTTAATAGCTGCTGTAAGATTTTTATATCTAGCGCATCAACAGGGGCAAAGTCTGTGTGGCCTCCTTCGCCACCAACGCAATGCCATTGATTGTTTATATTAACTAAATTAGCCACACCTAAACCTGTTCCTGGTCCGCATACGGCAATAGGCTTTTTAGGTGTGGCTGCACCACCACCAATTTTTATTTTTTGATCGTCTGTTAATAAAGGAATAGCCATAGCAATGGCAGTATAATCATTAATTAACGTTAAACTATGTAGGTTAAGTTTTTCTTTAAGGCCTTTTTGAGAAAATTTCCATGGCAAATTTGTCATCGAGATCAAGTCGTCGTCAGTAGGGCAGGCAATTGCTAGGCAAGCATTGATAGACGCATCACCTAAACCTTGCTGTTGTATATATTGAAGGATTACGTCACTTAATTTGGGATAATTGGCGCACTCATATGTACTAATGGCGGTAATATTATTATTCTCGGTTATTGCTAGTCTAATGTTTGTGCCACCAATATCTGCAACCAAATTTATTTTTTTGTTGTTAATGTTCGCCATGTTCTGCTAATTCTCGTTTAATTATCGTCAAGTTGATTACTTCATTAATTAGTTAACACGGTTGAGAGAGTCTCGTGTTACCAGCGTAGGTTTAAATGAATGGGTTATGGGAATCGCTTTTCGGCCATAAACATTTTTTAGAACCAATTTAGCGGCCATGTGTCCCATTAAGTTGACCGGGTTTTCTATGGTGGTTAACTTAGGGTAGGTATGACGAGCGAAATTAATGTTATCAAAGCCAATGATAGAAAGATCTTTAGGTAAAGATAAACCTTGCTCTCTCGCATAGGTAATGGCACCCGATGCCATTTCATCGTTACCACATACTAAAGCGGTAAAAATTTGCTTATTATCTAAAAACTGTTTTAAACCGTCATTACCACCTGTTTCTCTGAAATCGCCCTCAAAATATAAATCTTCATTAACAGCTATGTTATATTCAGACAAAGCACGCATATGGCCAGCAAAGCGATCTGTAGAGTCGGCTTTTAATTTAGGGCCGGCGATGTAGGCTATATCTTTATGGCCTTGCTCTATAACAGCTTGTGTTGCTAAGTAGCCACCTAACTCGTTATCTAGGCTAATACAACTTTGCTTTAAACCATCAACTAAGCGACTCATTAAATAGACCGGTATTTTGCCTTTACTTAGGTTTATAAGGTAATCATCAGTTACTGCTTCAACGTGTAAAATAATCGCGTCACAGTTTCTACTGATCAAAAACTCAATACCATCTTTCTCTTTTTCTTCTTCACTGTGCCCTGTGGTAATAATGACGTGCTTACCTGCTGCTCTAAGCTCGGCTTCGATACCCGCCATCATTTCACCAAAGAAGGAACCATGAAGCTCGGAAACTAAAATACCGACACTGTTTGTGCTATTCGACGCTAAAGACTGGGCAATAGAGTTAGGACGATAGCCAAGCTCTTTCATCGCCTGTTCAACTTTTTTACGTGTTTTATCGCTAACCCTTGAGTTTTTGTTTATGACACGTGAGACGGTTGCTAAAGACACTCCAGCAAGTTTTGAAACTTCATATATTGTAGCCATACTCCCCCTAATTAGCATTTATTATTTTTATAAAAATACCGATAATAAACATTAAACATAACATAGTTTAACATCGTTTAACTAGTCGCGGTTTTTAATTCTAGTTGTAGAAGTGATTAGCTGATGACGGGCTCTCTTAGTTG
>CAWVWK010000265.1:0-2664 GCA_963933725.1 uncultured Colwellia sp. | reverse complement strand
TTAATAGGTTTACTTTTAATAGGTTATACATTTTACAGCCCGTTTGTTGAAAAAAGCTGGAATTAATCCTGAAACGATTACCTCACAAGAAAGGTTTATCTAAGCTGTTAATTATGTGGTTTTTGTCCTGTTCGAGTATTTCTCATCCAATGTTTTAATATTGCCTATCGATAAAATCATAACGAAACGTTACCCTTTCTTTGGCTTGATGATGATCGTTATGACTACGCTAATTACAGGCGCAATTTTGTTAGAAGACCCACACTTTAAAAATCTTTGTAATAGGGACTATATAATTTTAGGGACTATATAATTTCAGCTTATAGCTCTATGTAAAGTATAAAGGTACTAATCGAGCCCCTAATGAGGGATGATTATTTTAATAATGCGGAGGTGGCGGCTCTATCATATCTTTGTTAGAACTAAGTTCACCAGCATCTTTTAACCTATTAGCTACCAGTTGAATTTGTTCTTGCATTAAAGCTATTTTATGTTGATGTACAGCAAGTTCTTCACTTAATTGATCTATGACATCATCTTGAAATAAGTTACGTGATTCAAGTGCGTTAACTCGCTCTTCTAGTGCTTCAATTAATTGGCTTTTTTCTAAAAAAGCTTCAAATGCTTTTTGTGAAATACCAGAAAATTTTTCTGAGGAGTTTTCTAGTTTTGCATTGGTAGTTGCCATAATTCAGCGTACCCTGAAGAGCTTAAAGTAAGTATATTACTATTATCGCTAAATGCGAGGCTATACACAACAGCACCGGTCGGTCTTTTTGCTTTTTTAGGTGTAACATGCCAGCTATTTACCCTTTCTCCTGTGCTGATATCCCATAAACTTACCTTACTAGATGCAGCTCCTGTTAACATTGTTTTGCCATTTTTAGAGAAGCGTACCGTTGTATAAATTTCGTGCCGCTTAGTGCCTTTAAGTCTCGTAATAAGTTTCCCGGTTTTGAGGTTCCATACAGAAGCCGATTTCATGCTATCAGCACTGAAAGCAAACCGACCTAGTGGATCAAGTGCAACTTTAGAGACTCTGCTCTTGTGATTGAACTTGAAAATAACCTGGCCAGTATTTGCATCCCAAATATAGGCGACAAAGTCATTTCCACCTGACATTGCAATACGACCATTTATAGATAAATCGACGGAGTTAATTTTTTCTGTATGCCCTAAAAACTCTAACCTTCGCCCTGTTTGCGTATTAACATGGACTACTACACTATTGGTTTTCCCTAATAATAAATACTTGCCATTGTTTGCAATAGCTATATCTCGAATTGTCGACTCTCTAACTTTCCAGTAACCGATAGACTCGCCTGAAGATAAACTCCATAAGGCAATGTTTTCTCTATTCGCTGTTAATACGTGGCTATTATTAGGGCTTATTTTGATGCTATTAACGATGTTGTCACTGCTGGCTCGCTGTTGTGACCATCTATAAACTTGATTGTTTAAAGATAAATCCCAAACACTCATACCATTGTTAAGAGAGGAAATAATAGCCCACTTTCCATCATGAGATAGTGACCCTGCATAGCCTCCCTCGGCAGTGAGTTGCCAATTTTTAATAGGGGTGCTTATCGTTCTATCACAAGAACTAAGACTAAAAAAGATGATGAATATACTAATAGAGCGTGTAATTAATCGCTTTTTGGTGTTTTGTAAATGCGTTTTAGATAAAAAACAAAAAAACAAAATATAGACCTTTTTTCTTGATATGTTTATAGGTAGTATAGATTGTTTTCAAAAATTTAATAATTGAATGGAGATAATCCACTTCAAACTAATCGGAGAAGTAATGAAATTTTTTAAACCTACTTTAATTGCACTTGCACTTTTTTCAGTGGCTGCATGTCAAGAAAAAGAAGCAGAAGTAAAAGCGCCAGTACTTGATACAGAAATCCAAAAACAATCATATGGTTTAGGTGCTTCTATCGGCATGTACATGGAGCGTAATTTAGAAGAGCATCAAAAATTAGAATTATCTTTAGATAAAGATTTAATCATGCGTGGCTTTGCTGACAGCATGTCAGGTAACTCAGTCATCGAAAAAGAAGAGATTCAAGCATTACTTATGGCATTAGATGCGACGATGAAAGAGAAGCAGCAAGCTAAATTAGCCGCTGATGCTGAAGCTAACATTGCGACAGGCCAAAAGTTTTTAGAAGAGAATGCTAAAAAAGAAGGCGTTCAAGTAACCGAATCAGGTATTCAGTACGTCGTTCTTGTTCCAGCTGAAGGTGAAAAACCAACAGCTAACGACACAGTAACTGTTCATTACACAGGTACTTTCTTAAATGGAGAGACATTCGACTCTTCTCGTACTAACAACGGACAACCTGTGTCTTTCCCTCTTAATGGTGTTATCAAAGGTTGGACTGAAGGTGTACAATTAATGTCTGTAGGTTCTACTTATAAATTTACAATTCCTTCAGAGTTAGCTTACGGTGCTAACGGATATCCACCATCAATTCCAGGTAACTCTGTATTAGAGTTTGAAATTGAATTATTGGATATTAAAAGAGCTCCTGAAGCAACTCAAACGACAGTGCAAGACGAGCATGTTGAGCACGCACACTAGCGTTAATTCTATTTTTACTTTCGAGGGATAAGTAACCCTAAAGTAAAAAATAGATTATAATGCAGTCATCTAAAACA
>CAWVWK010000264.1:0-2723 GCA_963933725.1 uncultured Colwellia sp. | reverse complement strand
AAACACAATAAAAGCAACTAAAAGAGAAAACTAAATGTGCTTTTTTCACCCAAGGGTTATTACTCAGCTGTAATTTTTTAGTGCTTTTTTTACTTATCTGAACGATAGGCTCTACGGGTTTTAAATTGACAACCCCGCTTGAAATCTATACTATTTCGCGCTTCGAATAGGTGAGTAACTTTTAGAAGTCTCATTATGAAATAGAACAAAATTTTTAATGAAAAATGATATCGATAAATTATGTTTCATTAAAAAGTATCCACAATTAACCAAAGAGAATTTAATGTTTGAATTGCATGCCAGTAAATTCGGCAATCTTAAGAATGATGTATTATCCGGTTTAACAGTCGCTTTAGCACTTGTACCAGAAGCAGTAGCCTTTGCTTTTGTAGCAGGTGTAGAACCACTTGTAGGTTTGTATGCTGCCTTTATGGTGGGTTTAATTACTGCTGTGTTTGGTGGTAGACCTGGAATGATTTCTGGTGCAACTGGCGCTATGGCAGTTGTTATGGTGAGCCTAGTCGCTATACATGGTGTTGAGTATCTATTTGCAACGGTGGTGTTAACCGGTTTACTGCAAATTTTGGCTGGTGTTTTTAAGTTGGGTAAATTTATTCGACTTGTACCACACCCTGTTATGCTAGGCTTTGTTAATGGTTTAGCTATTGTTATTTTCCTTGCTCAGTTAGGGCAATTTAAAGTAGAAAATGCTGCAGGCGAGTTAGAATGGATGGTTGGTGCTCCGTTATATACAATGGCTGGTTTAATTATTTTAACTATGGCTATCATTCACTTCTTCCCTAAATTAACAAAAGCGGTACCGTCTACCCTTGTTGCTATTGTAAGTGTTTCATTACTTGTTTTTGCTTTAGGTATGGATACAAAACTTGTAGGTGATGTTGCATCTATTGCAGGTAGCTTACCAAGTTTCCATATTCCACAAGTTCCTTTTTCAATGGAAACATTATCAATAATCTTTCCATTTGCACTTGTTTTAGCTGCAATTGGTTTAATTGAATCATTATTAACACTTACGCTTATTGATGAGCTAACGGGTACACGAGGCCGAAGTAATAAAGAATGTATTGCACAAGGTGCGGCTAATACAGCAACTGGATTATTCGGTGGTATGGGTGGTTGTGCCATGATTGGCCAATCAATGATAAATGTAAACTCTGGCGGTCGAGGTCGTGCATCAGGTATTACAGCTGCTCTTGCTTTACTGGGCTTTATTTTATTTGCGTCGGGGTTAATCGAGCAAATTCCATTAGCGGCACTTGTTGGTGTAATGTTTATCGTTGTCATTGGTACGTTCGAGTGGTCGAGCTTTAGAATTTTAAATAGAATTCCAAAAGCCGATGCTTTCGTTATTGTGCTTGTTTCAGGCGTAACTGTGTATTCAGATTTAGCCATTGCGGTTGTTGTTGGTGTTATTGTTTCAGCACTTGTCTTTGCATGGGAACATGCTAAGCATGTTGCGGTAATTAGAACAAAAACAGCACAAGGCTCTACGGTATATGAAGTAAATGGACCAATCTTCTTTGGCTCTATCTCAACTTTCTTAGAACAGTTTGATGTTGAGAATGACAGTGATGATGTCATTGTTGAGTTTAAAAACTCGCGTGTAGTTGACCACTCTGCTATAGAAGCGATTGATACGCTGGCGGATCGTTTCATGGCTAAGAATAAAACCTTACACTTAAGACACCTCAATAAAGACTGCAAAGCTTTGCTTAAGAAGGCCGATCATTTAGTTGAGCTAAATATTATTGAAGATCCAGAATATAAAGTGGTAAGCAAAGACGCTTAAATGTCACTAAAGCTATCTTAAATAATGGCCGATAAGTTAGGATTAACTTATCGGCTTTTTTATGGATATTTAAAACAGAAGATAAGGCTTGCTAGCATAAACATTGGTTAGTTTGATCACGTTGACCAACGAAAAAGTAGCAAGGGAAGGAAGCAGAGAGAACCATTAGATGTTAATCTGACAAGTTACAAAGATAAAAAGGCGCAAGCAAACAGTGGCATAAAAGCATTTAAACTATTATGATTTATTAAATCAACCGAACGAAACAGAGCCAGCTATGTCATGCAATTAGAGTTTTTTGATGTACCCAGTCCATGTGTTAGTATTTGTCAGTCTAATGACAAAGGCTTTTGCCGTGGTTGTTTAAGAACTAGGGAAGAGCGTTTAGATTGGAAACATTATGACAATGACAATAAAAAAAAGGTTATAAAGCGTTGTGTGCAACGTAAAAAGCGTGAAGAGAAAAAGAAAGTAGAAGCACAAAATGCAAGTCTTAATACTAACGATACTGAAAAAACAAACAATGACTTATTTCAATCTGAGCAACCTGTTGAAGCAATAATGCAGACGTCATTGCTTGATGAGCCATCAACCAAACATAGAACAAGTAAAGAAGAGTTGGATTTCGGCGACTTTGAACTTTAACTCATGCAATACATAAAGAGCTTGACGCTTAATCACCTGATATAGGCTTGATTTTTACCGTTTAGATTAAAAGCTAACCGAATATTACATGCTTTATTAGTTAATCCCAGTTTCTTATAAAAAAATGCGTATTCTTACCAAAAACATCTTGTCGTAAATGGAAATACTCGTTATTATACGCGCCTGTTTGAAGAGGTTTAACGACTCACTTCAATGCCCCGATAGCTCAGTTGGTAGAGCAGAGGATTGAAAATCCTCGTGTCCCTGG
>CAWVWK010000263.1:0-2782 GCA_963933725.1 uncultured Colwellia sp. | reverse complement strand
GAGAACTTAATACCTGTCGCTAATAAATTTTGTGCTGCGGTTTCGCCACCTTGTAAAGTCGGTTCGCCAAATTCGATAAGATCTTTGTTGATGCTAGTGTTATGAGTTTCTAGCTCTTTCTCAAAACCTTGTAGGCGAAGATGTGGGTCATCGATATTAACTTTACTGGAAATACAAGCAAAGTTTTTATGGTTTAGGGCTATTAGGTGGCGCGCTGCAATTTTTCCTCCTTCGGCATTATCGAGCCATACGCAACGTTCTTCTATCGCCTCTATATACCTATCGATTAACACGAAACCTTTTACTTTAGCGGCTAATTCGATCAGTACATCGTCAGATAGTTTTTTACTATGAACAACCATCACTTCACATTGACGTTCTATTAATAAATTAATAGCCTGCATTTCTGTTTCAGCGCTTACTTGTCCTGTACTTAAAAGCAATTGCTTGTTTTGTTCCCGTGCAACTTGTTCAACACCATGGGCGAGTGATGCAAAAAAAGGGTCAACTAAGTCAGGAATGACAACACCAAGCGTACTACTTTTTTGTGTTACCAGTGCTCGAGCATTGGCATTAGGTGTGTAATTTAAAGTTGCCATAACTTTAGTCACTTTATCAATTGTCTTTTGACTTACTTTTGGTCCGTTATTTAATACGCGTGATACAGAAGCGACAGAAACGCCTGAAAGCCGTGCTACATCTTTAATTGTTGCCATAGGGTAAATGATTACATTGTTGGGTTATGGTGTGTGTATTAAACAATATACCTTACCGTAGAGGGGGTTATCAATAGTCTAATTATTTAAAATTAATTCTTGCAGAAATAAATGTAAACGTTTACCCTGTATTTCGCCATCAAAATAAATGGCGTGAAGTAATAAGTAATAAGTAATAAGAGCAAGTAGTAGTAACTAATAATAAATAATAATCCGTGGTAGTAAATGTTATGACGATTGAATTTGATCCAACAGAGCACCCTCATCGAAGATATAACCCTTTAATTGATGAATGGGTGTTAGTTTCACCGCATCGCGCCAAGCGCCCGTGGCAAGGGCAGGTTGAAAAGCTCGATGAAGAGCAAAAACCTGCTTATGATAAGTCATGTTTTCTTTGCCCTGGTAATACCAGAATTAATGGTGAAGTGAATGATGATTACAAGAAAACCTTTGTTTTCAAGAACGATTTTGCTGCTATAAAAGAAGATACTCCTGTTGTTAGTACAGACGATCCGCTTTTTAAAATGGCAACAGAGCAAGGTGAAAGCCGAGTCATCTGTTTTTCCCCTGATCATAGTAAAAGTTTACCTGAATTAGCAATAAGCGAAGTTGTCAATGTGGTAGATACCTGGCAAGCACAATGTGAAGAGCTAGGTGCACTTTATACTAATGTACAAGTTTTCGAAAACAAAGGTAGCGCAATGGGGTGTTCAAACCCGCATCCGCATGGTCAAATTTGGGCGCAACAACAAATCCCTACTTTAGTCATGAAAAAACAAAATGCCCAACAAGCCTACTTAAAACAACAGGGTAGCAACCTATTACAAGATTACGTTAAAAAAGAAGTTGTCAATCAAGAAAGAGTCGTTGTACAAAATGATGACTGGGTGGTGGTTGTACCTTATTGGGCTGCTTGGCCTTTTGAAACCCTATTGTTACCGCGTTTTACGGTCTCACGTATGACGGATTTAACGACTGAACAAAAACATACCTTGGCTGATATCTTAAAGCAAATAACCATAAAATATGACAACTTATTTGAATGCAGTTTTCCTTATTCTATGGGTTGGCATGGCGCGCCATTTGATGGACAGTCACACGAGGAATGGACACTACACGCAAGTTTTTTACCTCCTTTATTACGTTCAGCAACGGTGCGTAAGTTTATGGTGGGTTATGAAATGATGGCTGAAGCACAGCGAGACCTTAGTGCAGAACAAGCAGCACAAAGACTTAGAGATGCATCAAGTAGACATTATAAGGAGAGCAATTCATGAGTGAGTCAATATCTTGTGAACAACATACTTTAGCAGCAAACTTATTTGAAAAGCAGTTTCAAAAATCACCACAGTTAGTATGCCATGCGCCAGGGCGTGTCAATATTATTGGCGATCATACCGATTATAACGATGGCTTCGTTTTACCTGCCGCGATAAATTTTGGTACGACTATCGCGGCATCTGCTCGAGAAGATAGACTAGTAAAGGTTTATGCGCATGACTGTGATAAACAAGTAAATGAGTTTAACTTGGATGACATAACGTTCGATCAAAATATGATGTGGAGTAATTATGTTAAAGGAACTTTACAGGCCTTATTAAAGCACGCTCCTCACATAAACGGTGCGGACATGGTGGTTACAGGTAATGTTCCCCAAGGGGCTGGTTTAAGCTCATCAGCAAGTTTTGAAATAGCCATATTAAATGCGTTTTATAAGCTATATAACCTTGACTTAAATGGAGTTGATGCCGCTTTATTAGGTCAAAAAGCAGAAAATGACTTTGTTGGCTGTAATTGCGGCATCATGGATCAGTTAATTTCAGCAATGGGGTTAAAAAATAACGCCATGCTTTTAGACTGTGAAAACTTATCTTTTGAAGATGCACCTATTCCCGAAGACCTTGTTCTTTTTATCGTTAATTCAAACGTTAAACGAGGCTTGGTTGACAGCGAATATAACTTAAGAAGAGAACAATGTGAGCAAGTCGCTCAGCACTTCAATGAAAAAGCGTTAAGAGGCGTAACACTGGCGCAACTTAATAGCGAAAAATCTAATATTGATCCTG
>CAWVWK010000262.1:0-2864 GCA_963933725.1 uncultured Colwellia sp. | reverse complement strand
GTAAAGCAAGATTTGCCTGATGTCACTAATTTAAAAGAGCTAAAGTGGATTACTCCTATGAGTATCTTAAGCTCAGAAGGTGAACTTATTTCACAATTTGGTGAAAAAAAACGCATCACTCTCTCTTTCGAAGAAATACCTCAAACGCTAAAAGACGCTCTTCTTGCCACAGAAGATGATCGTTTTTACTATCATTTTGGTGTTGACCCTATAGGCATGGGTCGGGCTGTTTTAGGTAAGTTGATGGGGCAAGACAAAGGTGGAGCGAGCACAATTACAATGCAAGTTGCTCGTAACTTCTTTTTAACTCGAGAAGTGACATATATTCGTAAAATTAGAGAAATTTTTCTCGCCTTCCATATTGAAAAGTTACTAACAAAAGATGAAATCCTATCTCTTTACATTAACAAAATTGAGCTTGGTCACCGCTCCTTTGGCTTTGGCGCAGCCGCTCAAGTCTATTATGGTAAAGATATTAATGATTTAACCTTAGCACAGTATGCCGTTTTAGCGGGGTTACCTAAAGCACCGTCGACACTTAACCCCATTCGCTCCCCAAAGCGCGCTAAGGCAAGGCGCTCTGTTGTTTTACACCGAATGCTTGTAAGTGGTTATATCACGCAAGCGCAATTTGATGAAGCAAATCTAGCTCCTATTACAGGGAAGAGACATGGTGCAGAAATAGAATTAAGTGCACCATATGTTGCAGAAATGGCTCACCAAAAAGTCATAGAAATGTTCGGTAAAGATGCTGCTTATACTTCTGGTTATCGAGTTTTCACAACCGTATCGTCTACTTTGCAACAAGCAGCCAGTAATGCCGTTGTCACCAATTTATATGATTACGATAAACGCCATGGCTATCGAGGCCCTTTGTTTTCACTTAGGCCTGAAACTGAAGAAGATGACACTACAGAAGAAGCTAGTTCAACATTAGAAACCCTTGATGAAAATAGCAATAACGTTTTTCAAAGTGACGCGTTAGCCTCTGAGACATTAACGGGTGAGATAAGCGATGAAGAACTCAAATTAGCTTTTAAAAAAGTAAATCGCTTGCAAAATCTATTACCTGCAGTTGTTATGGATGTGGGTGAAAAAATTGCTTTCATCCGTTTAGCTAACGGTGAAAGTGGTGAAATTCAATGGCAGGGTATGTCTTGGGCCAGAGAATATATCAATGACCAAAAACAAGGCACACCTCCAAAAGCAGCACAAGAGATATTGAACGTTGGTGATATGATTTATGTTAAATTAAATCCAGAAAATAATTACCAACTTAGCCAACTTCCCGCGGCAAGTTCTGCATTGATCTCAATATCACCTGACGATGGTGCAATTAAAGCTGCAGTTGGTGGATTTAGCTTTAAGCAAAGCCAGTTTAACCGAGTTACACAAGCTAAAAGACAAGTTGGGTCGAATATCAAACCTTTTATCTATTCTGCTGCGCTTGAAAATGGCTATACATTAGCATCACTTATTAATGATGCGCCGATTAATCATTGGGATAAAAGTAGTGGTGTTGTATGGCGGCCAAGAAACTCTCCTGAAAAATATATTGGACCGATGCGATTAAAGCTTGCACTCGCTCAATCTAAAAACGTTGTTTCTGTTCGTTTACTACAAAGCATGGGGCTGGATAAAGTTATCAACTACCTTTCTTTGTTTGGTTTTAGCAAAAGCGATTTACCTCGTAACGAGTCTTTAGCACTTGGCTCGGCTTCTTTAACGCCTATGGAAGTAGCTACGGGCTTCGCAACCTTTGCCAATGGTGGATTTTTAATAGAGCCTTATATTATTGAGCGTATTGAAACACCTACAGGAGAAGTAGTTTATCAAGCAGAGCCTGCTTTAGCTTGTGAAAACTGCCAAGTTAATGATATTGAAGTGGATGAATTAGTAGCTGAGTCTTTTTTAAATTCTGATCTTGGCATCATGCTTGAGCAACAAAGCGATGAATCTGAATCTGTATCCGAGACTAAAGCTGTTAACCTTGCACCACGAGTTATCTCTGAACAAAATGCCTTTTTAGTTACTCAAGCATTGTATAGTGCTATTTGGGGAGCCGATTGGTCTGTTGCAAATGCTTGGCAAGGCTCCGGCTTTCGTGCAAGAACTTTAAAGCGCCGAGACATTGCAGGGAAAACAGGTACGACTAACGAATCAAAAGATGCTTGGTTTACTGGCTATTCTCGCCGTCTTGTAACCACTTCTTGGATAGGTTTTGATGATCCGAGTAAGAATTTAGGTAAATCTTCTTCTAACAGCAACCTAGGCGATAACCAAGTAATAGGAGGCGAATTTGGAGCCAGATCGGCCCAACCTGCTTGGATTTTATTTATGGAAGAAGCTTTAAAAGAGATTCCATTTGAAGCTTTTGAACCGCCTAGTGATATTGTATCCGTAAGAATAGACAAAGCCACAGGTAAGCTAAGTAATAAAATAAATAAAACCAGTGAATTTGAATTCTTTAAATTAGGGACACAACCAACCGAGTATGTTACTGAAGGGAATTTAGGTGTTTTTGACGAGGAAAAAGAAAACCGACCAATGCAAGAAGAGATCTTTTAAACTACTTAAGCTGATGAACTCGGTTTAAGAGATAGCTTAATTCGATGATATTACTCCTTTAGGTGAATATAGTTGACTCTAGCTTGAACGTTTTTCTTGATTAAAGACAAATTCATTTGCAATAGCTAGTCTATTGCAAATGAATTTAACCTAGAAGCTAGGAAAAATAGTTAATGCCAATTTCACATAACCTACAATATTGATGAAATTGGCATTAATAATTAAAATAGATATGGTAATTATATAGACTTAATAAATACCTTTGAATTACGTCTAAAGTTATACATTTCTTTCTT
>CAWVWK010000261.1:0-2933 GCA_963933725.1 uncultured Colwellia sp. | reverse complement strand
AAAACTTTATTACAAAGATTTATAATTTTTAACACTTTTATCATCATAACACCATTAAAAACTTACACTAAACAACAACATTAATAGGCTAAAGCAGGGTGTTCTTTGACTTTCGATGCCTATCAGGCGCGTCATAAATAATAGCTCTTTCACTAAAGACGTGTTCCATTCCCCTTTTTAATAGCGAGTTAGTTATTTATTTTGGCCATTAAAAATGTGCCGATAATTAATGCGGGTTGGTATCGTTAAAACGACTGTTAAGATAGACGTAAAAAAACCGACAATAAGTCGGTTTTTATTTGTGTTTACTTTTTACTTTTTACTTTTTACTTTGAAATTTTAGCCCAAGTATCACGTAAACCAACCGTTCTATTAAAGATTAAAGCATCTGGCTCTTGAATATTATTGTCTAAACAAAAGTAACCTTGGCGCTCAAACTGAAAAGCAATTTCAGGCTTTGCTTTTGCTAATGAAGGTTCTACTTTAGCGGTAGAGATTGTTATTAATGAATCAGGATTTATAACTTCTGACATCTCTTTTTCTGCCGCTGGGTTTGCAACGGTAAAAAGCCTGTCGTATAAACGCACGGTAGCATCTAAAGACTTATTAGCATCAACCCAGTGAATAACGCCTTTTGGTTTGGTACCGTCGCTTGGGTTTTTACCTAAAGTATCTTCTAAGTAATTACAGTAAACGGTAGTAACATTACCCTCTTCGTCTTTATCACAACGGGTTGCGGTTACGACATACGCGCCACGTAAACGTACTGCTTTATCAAGCACTAAACGCTTATATTTTTTATTGGCTTGTTCTCTAAAGTCTTCCGCTTCAATGTAAAGCTCACGACTAAATGGCACAATGCGCGTACCTTGGCTTTCATCACTTGGGTGGTTTTTTACCGTTAAATCTTCTGATTTATCTTCAGGGTAGTTTTCAATAACCAGTTTGATAGGATCTAAAACGGCCATTGCACGCGGTGCGTTATCGTTTAAATCTTCACGGATACAGGCTTCTAACACGCCCATTTCAACGGTGTTTTCCATTTTAGTAACACCAATTCTCTTGGCAAACTCTCGCATAGAAGCTGGGGTATAACCACGACGTCTAAAACCTGCAATAGTCGGCATACGAGGGTCGTCCCAACCCTCTACAAGGTTTTCTTCAACTAAAGTGTTTAATTTACGTTTGCTCATCAGTGTGTATTCAAGATTTAAACGAGAAAACTCATACTGACGAGGCACAGCAGGTGCTGAAACATGTTCAATTACCCAGTCGTATAAGCGACGGTTATCTTGAAACTCTAGCGTACAAACAGAATGCGTAATGCCTTCAATCGCATCAGATAAACAATGCGTAAAGTCGTACATTGGGTAAATACACCATTTATCACCTGTTTGATGATGATGAGCAAATTTAACACGGTAAATAATAGGGTCACGCAAACACATAAAGCTTGACGACATATCAATTTTCGCACGCAGAGAACAAACACCTTCCTCAAAGCCTCCGTCTTTCATTTTTTCAAATAAAGCGAGGTTTTCCTCAACCGAAGTATCACGGTAAGGACTATTTTTACCCGGCTTGTTAAGCGTGCCACGGTACTCGCGCGTTTCTTCTGCGTTTAAAAAACAAACGTAAGCTAAGCCTTTTTCAATAAGCTCTACAGCGAAGCCGTGAAGTTTATCGAAGTAATCTGAAGAATAATGAATTTCCCCTGCCCATTCAAAACCTAACCACTGTACATCCTTTTTAATAGCATGCACGTAATCAATGTCTTCTTTTTCAGGGTTGGTGTCATCAAAACGCAAGTTACAAAGACCGTTATAATCCTGAGCAAGGCCGAAATTTAAACAAATAGATTTAGCATGACCAATATGTAAAAAGCCATTTGGTTCAGGTGGGAAACGAGTTTGCACATGATTGTGCTTGCCACTGGCTAAATCAGCATCAATAATTTGACGAATAAAATTGGTTGGGCGGTTTTCTACATCAGACATCAAAGAGCCTCTATAATAATCTATACCGTTAAGCTTTAAGAATTAAACTTAACTCGTTCAATGAAAAGCATTATAACAACACTTCAATTGCCCTGCTAGCATCATTATCAATCAACCGTAAATTGGGCTATCATAAATATATAATAAAGTTCAGGATCTATTACTTTTTTTAATGCAACAATACGACCGTGGTATAAACTGACCATTAAATAGTCCCTTAATCACGAGAAAATTAAAAATGAAAACGTCGCTAATAACCATAATAACTTTTGTGTTTCTTGTTTATTCTGGATATTCAAACGCTGATAGCGCAAAACTTGCCAAACTGGATAAAGCTTGTGAAAAAGCTCGACAAGTCAAACTCGTCCCTTTAAGAGAAAAAATAGCTAAGGAGTGCGTTGCAACGACGAGCAAAAGTGAAGAAGTATGTAAGAAAGAGTCTCAAGACTATAATGGCAATAGAGTGGGCAGAAACCCAATGTTTTACGACCTTCCTGAGTGTGTAAAGGCATTTGAATATCAAAAAAGCTTAGCTTCAAGACAATATTAGTAAAGTCAGTAGTAATACAGTGAGAAATCCTTAGTCTAGGTGTGTTAAACTAACCGCATCAAGATGTGTATCGATTATACATATAGAGTAAATAAGGCGCTAAAATGAAAAAAACATATCAATTAACCCACGAAAAAATTACCAAACCTCGTCTGGTAGATGCTATCAAGCATGATGTAAAAAAATACATCAAAAGAGAGCGTAATAAAAAACTTGCTGACGGCGTAGATTTTCTAGATTTCGACTGTAAGTATGGTAAAGATGAATTAACGGCAGATATTATTCATATGTCAGCATTAAACAAAAGCATCGACCATGCTGCAGGGCAAGATTTAGAAAGCTTTTACATTGAAATAATTTCTAAGCCAGGTTATCGCACTGCCAAA
>CAWVWK010000260.1:0-2997 GCA_963933725.1 uncultured Colwellia sp. | reverse complement strand
ATTTGAAGGATGCTTTTCAAGAGGTTGTACTGGAAAATGATACTCGCCTCTGGTACTAACGACTGAGGAAGTTTCTGTTCCTAAGATAGGTTTATTCGGATAAAGACCCATAATATCTTTATACTCTGTTGCCTTATAATTTAGACCAACAATATCGACTTCTTCTGCTATTTTGCTTTTCACAAAATGCGGATAGTCACTTAAACCAACGGTGACTAAACGGGTCGGATCCGCTTTTTTAACAATTTCACTGAGTCGTTTCGCGTACTTCCAACCATCCGCTTTTTTCTGCTCATAAATTTCGTTACCCGTGCTCCACATGATCACAGAAGGGTTGTTACGATGAATTTTAACCATATCGGTTAAGTCTTTTTCTGACCATTCGTCATAATGCTTATGATAACCATTAACAACGGTTGCCTTTGGCTTTTTCCAGGTATCAAACGCTTCTACCTGAAGTAAAATACCCATTTTGTCAGCCAGTTCGACCATTTCAGGTGAAGGAGGATTGTGTGATGTGCGAACAGCATTTGCCCCCATCGCTTGCATAATTTCTAGCTTTCGTTCAATAGCGCGCTCATTAGAGATACCGCCTAAAGGGCCATTATCATGGTGTAAACAAACCCCTTGAATTTCAACGCGACGTCCATTTAACCAGAAACCATCGTCAACTTTAAATTCAAGTGTTCTTATCCCCAAAGGATGCATCTCACTATCGACTAGTTCTCCATTAGCATATAAGGCTGTTTTAACTTGATAACGATAGGGATCATTAATATCCCAACGTCTTGGATTTTTAAGCGTTAATTGTTCATTAATCGCAAACTCGCTTATCTGTGAATGAGTTTCTACAGCCTTTTGCTGCATCGCAACAACATCACCTTTGTGGTTAAGTATTGAAAACTTAACTGATAGCTCATCGGTTTTGTTTCCTTTGGTTATCAGGGTATTAATGTTAACAGTTGCGGCTTCTTTTGATATCTTCGGGGTAGAGATTTGTGTTTCCCATTGTTTGATATGCGTTGGATTGTTATAAGCTATCCATGTATTGCGGTAGATACCAGCACCAGAATACCAACGTGCTGAAAAGTTCTCTGGCGAAACTTTAACGGCAATCAGGTTTTTCTCTCCTGTGGGTAATAAATACTGACTGATATCATATTCAAATCCAATATAGCCAAATGGCCTTTTACCGACTAATTGCCCGTTAACGTAAACTTCACTATTTGCCATGACACCATCAAAAGTCACTGAGACTAACTTAGCTTCATTGGCTTTATCGATGACAAATGATTTACGATACCAAGCAGTACCAAATACAGGTAATCCACCATTTCGTGCACTGTATTTTTTAGAAAAGGGCCCTTCTATCGCCCAGTCATGTGGCAATGTTAAACGGCGCCATTTGTTATCTTGAAAACTTAGTGTCCCCGGGTGTTTGCTACCGTTGCTTTCAGCATTCGCTTTTAAGTCCTCTTCTTTTGCAAATAACCAACCTTCGTTAAAACTTTGTTTTTCAAAACTCGTTTCATTTGCATAGACAGTATTACTCAAAACTAAGGAAAGTAAGCTAACAAGAACAACAGAGATAAAAGATAGGATTGATAAACGGCCAATTCGCTTAACATCTGGTTGCTTAGTATTAAAATATAGATTATTGAAAAATAGGTTCTTGAAAAATAAATTACTGAAATACATGGTTAACCTGCCTTTTGCTGTGCTTTTTGCTCTGCTTTGTTCTTCGCTTTTTCTTCATCGGCTATTTTTTTCCAAGGACTCACCAGTTTTTTCAGCGTAAACTCTGGGTGGTACGTTCGTGCTGAAGCAAGTTTTACTAATAAAGATTGGAGTACTTCTGGTTGCTCATCTGCAAGATTTGTTTCTTCACCAATATCTTGAGATAAATCATAAAGCTCAGGCTTTCTTTTAAAGCGCTTAACCAACTTCCACTTACCTTGTCGCAAAGCTTGAAGCGGTCCATCTGACTCATTAAACTCCCAATAAAGGTAATCGTGCTTTTCTTGGCTTGGTTGGCCGAAAAAGGTTTTACTCATCGAGATGCCATCGGTTGTAGGACAGTTTGAAGCGCCTGACAAGTCACAAAATGTTGGCATCATATCCCAAAATGCAGAAATATGATCAGAGGAAGTATTAGGCTTTATTTTCGCAGGCCATTTAGCAATAAAAGGAACTCTTATTCCCCCTTCATAAAGGTCGCGTTTCATGCCTTTAAGTGGACCATTGCTGTTAAAAAAGTCTTCATCATATTCATGGCCATTATCGCTGGTAAATATAACAAGCGTGTTGTCATCTAAGCCTTGCGCTTTTAATGCGGCCATTAGTTTACCTATATCTCTATCCATTCGAGAAACCATCCCCGCATAGGTAGTATTACCCTCTTTATCGTTACGGTAATGCCCTTGCGTATCCATCATACGCTGTGGCCAGCCTAAATCTAAATAAGGCGCTTTAGACTCTTCAGGCACGGTTAAAGCTAAGTGCGGAATGGTGTAAGCTAAATATAAAAAGAATGGTTCATCGTTTGACTGTTCATTCACATAATCAACAGCTTTGTTAGTAAACAAGTCATGAATATAAACACCTTTATTATTCATATAATCGTTATCTTTGAGCTCAAAAGGCTCATTGTTTTCAAATAATCTGTGCCAGTAATAATAATGTGCTGCTAAGTGCCCTTTTAAACCAAAGAAATAATCAAAGCCTTGCTGTAAAGGCATTGCGGGTAACCAATCGCCCTTTTTTTCGCCAGACTCTTTAGTTTCAGATAAGCCCCACTTACCAATAACCGCGGTTTTATAGCCGTTTGATTTTAACATTTTGGCGATAGTGATATCGGTAGGTTTTAAATCAACTACACCACCACTATTAGTCCAACCGGGATTGCCTCGAATAGGACTGTGTCCAGTGTGAAGCCCTGTTAATAAACTGGCTCTTGACGGACCACAAACAGTTGCACCGGCATAGTGCTGTGTAAAT
>CAWVWK010000259.1:0-3047 GCA_963933725.1 uncultured Colwellia sp. | reverse complement strand
CAAAAATTTGTTTTAGACAATGGTTTAACCGTTATTCTTCATACAGATAGTTCAGATCCCTTAGTGCATGTAGACATGACTTATCACGTGGGTTCAGGGCGAGAAGAATTGGGCAAATCAGGTTTTGCGCATTTCTTTGAACATATGATGTTCCAAGGCTCTGAAAACGTAGCCGACGAACAGCACTTTAAGCTTGTAACAGAAGCGGGCGGTACCATGAACGGCACGACCAATAGCGACCGCACCAACTATTTTGAAACCGTTCCTGCAAGCCAATTAGAAAAAATGCTATGGCTAGAAGCCGACAGATTAGGCTTTTTAGTAGAAGCCGTAACACAAGAAAAGTTTGAAGTTCAACGCGAAACGGTTAAAAATGAACGTGGTCAACGAATTGATAACCGTCCTTATGGCCGTTTAGGTGAGCGCGTTTCTGAAGCCTTATATCCTGCAGGTCACCCATATTCTTGGCCTATCATCGGTTATATGGATGATTTAAATCGTGTTAACGTGAACGATTTAAAAGCGTTTTTCTTAAAATGGTACGGCCCTAATAACGCAACGCTAACTATTGGTGGCGACATTAATACACCTGAAACATTAGCACTAGTTAACAAGTACTTTGGCTCGATTCCAAGAGGCCCAGAAGTTAGCATGCCAGAGAAACAGCCATTTACTATAGATGCAGATCGTTATATCTCAATGGAAGATAACGTGCATTTACCACTAGTTTATATGTCATACCCAACAGTAGCTGTTCGCCATGAAGACGAAGCACCTTTAGATGTTTTATCAAGTATTTTAGGTGGTGGTAAAACATCGCTTTTATACAAAAACTTAGTTAAAAATCAACTGGCGGTTCAAGCATCTGTCGGTCACCCATGTGCTGAACTAGCTTGTACTTTTAACTTCTTTGCGCTTCCTCACCCTGCATCAGGTAAAACACTAGCCGATATCGAAAAAATCATTCGTGATAGCTTAGTTGAATTTGAAGAACGTGGTGTACAAGAAGACGATTTAATAAAAGTTAAATCTGGTATGGAGGCTTCATTTATATTTGGCCTACAAAGTGTTTCAGGGAAAGTGAGCACATTAGCGGCAAACCAAACATTTAAAGCTGATCCTAACTATATTGAAAAAGATATTGCGCGTTACGCCCAAGTAACAAAAGAAGACGTTATGCGTGTATTTAAAAAATACATAAAAGGACAGCATGGCGTTATTATGAGCGTAGTACCGAACGGAAAGCTAGACTTAATAGCAGCCAAAGACAACTTTACCCCGCCCGCGCGTAGTAAAGGTGTACAGTCTGAAACATCGTCTGATGAACTGGTCATTCGTAAAGCCATAGACAATTTTGACCGAAGTGTTATTCCTGCATCAGGCGTTAACAAACCTGTCTCTGTACCTACCATGTGGAAAAAAGACTTAGCTAACGGTATCAAAGTATTAGGTACGCAAAGTCTTGAAACGCCAACGACTTCTATATTATTAAAAATACCTGCAGGTCATTATTACACGGATAAAGCTAAAGCCGGTACAGTCGCTTTATTAGCAAGTATGCTTTATGAATCTACCACTGAGCGTAGCGCTGAAGACATGAGTAATGAGCTAGAAAAATTAGGTAGCTCTATTTATATTTCTGCAGATACTAAATACCTTAATGTTAACGTCAATACCCTAACTAAAAACCTTGACGCAACGCTTACTTTGGTCAATGAAAAGTTAAGAAAGCCTGCTTTTATTGAAAGTGAGTTTAAACGCAATAAAAGTAATGCGATTCAAGGTACGATTAACAGTAAGAAAGATGCAGGTTATTTAGCTTCAACAGCTTACCGTCAACTATTACAAGCTGACAATATTGCTGCAACGCCAAGTAGTGGTTCAACGCAAAGTATTGAAGCAATCACATTAGTCGATGTAAAAGCTTTCTATGAAAAACAAGTTAAGCCATTTAACAGTGAACTTATTGTTGTGTCTGATTTAGACCAAGCAGCAGTTACTAAAGCGCTTGATATTTTTGCTTCATGGCAAGGTAAAGGCGACGTTCTATCTGTAACTTTCCCTAAACCTGATACTAAGCTGGGGGTTATTTACTTAGTTAATAAAGACAATGCCACGCAATCTGCTATACGTATTGGTAAGCGCTCACTAACACAAGATATTATGGGCGAATATTACAAGTCATACTTAATGAACTTTCCATTAGGCGGTGCTTTTAATAGTCGTATTAACCTTAATCTTCGTGAAGATAAAGGTTATACCTACGGTGCTCGTTCTTTCTTTAGTGCAAACGATTTAACAGGTACTTATACCGCTTCTGCAGAAGTAAGGGCTGATGCAACAGATAAATCGGTTGTTGAATTTGTTAAAGAAATTAAATTATATGCTGAAAAAGGTATTACGGCTGAAGAACTTGCGTTCATGCGTAACGCGATTAACCAAAAAGATGCATTAAAATATGAAACGCCTCGCGCCAAGCTAGGCTTCTTAGCGCAAATTTTACAACATAACTTAACGCCAGACTTTGTTGAAAAGCGTGCAAATATTGTTAAAAACATTACCGCTGAAGAGATTAATGCACTTGCTAAAAAGCATTTGAAAGTTGAAGAAATGTTAATGGTTATCGTCGGTGATGCTAAAACATTAAAACCTCAACTTGAAGCATTAGGTTACGAAGTTATCGATTACGAAATTTAAGACTATCTAACCCCATTTTTAGGTTACTTAAGTTTTGACTCGTAGCGATTAACTGCAACGAATATGACACAGCCCTTTGATGAAGTGCAGATAAACTATCGCACTTTAGCAAAGGGCTTTTTATTTATATTCATACCTATCTATATTCAGGCTTATTTTGCCTCATGCTAAAAGACAGCAATGCGCTGTGATGTGCTGGAAATTGAGGTATTAAACACTTATCTGCATAACTTTCATTCATAGAACTCATAAAAGTTAATCAAGAAAACTAGCTACTTTGTGGAGAGTAAATTAAAATTAATACAAATATTTTATCTACCCTTTAGTATCCCACCTATGACCAGATCTTT
>CAWVWK010000258.1:0-3065 GCA_963933725.1 uncultured Colwellia sp. | reverse complement strand
AATTCTTCAAGGTTTATCGTTAAGCGATTACTGCTATAACACAAGTAAATTAACAAGCAACTTATGCCTGCGTGTATAGAAAGCCAAGCAACAGATTGAAGTTGCCAAAAAAAGAAACCGATACTATTTGCGATTAAATCAAATAATAAAGCCACTACCATTATTTTCCGACAATGTTTCCAGCTTATCTCAACCCAAGGCTTAGCATCAGGTCTTCTGAGGCTAATCAGCAATAAAATGAATAAACCGCCTGTTCCTGAAATTAAGCTTAAATAAAACAAAGCGGTTTCTGGATAAATCCATTGAATAATACTGACTCTATCTTTCATGTTGGTGACAGAAAGTAACCAAACAATATAGCCGCGTAAAACAAATAACAATAAGATATAAAATCGTTTTGATAGCTTTAAGCAGTCGTAGCTATCAAAATCTTGGACGGAGTATTGGGTATATTTATTGGTCACTTTTTACTTCACTTCTTTACTTACTTTGACACGACTTCTCGTTTATTTTTTGTTTATTTTGACTTAGTAAAACAAAAACGGATTCATTTTTTAGGCATATTAACCCAGCAGTTTATGAAGTTAAATGACTTTCATTTTCACTATCAAGAATACGTTTCCCAGCAGTAATAGCCATTACCGTTTTCGAGTTAAACTCTCGCGTGTACAAGGTATAAACGACCCAGATACTCATAACAATAAATAAAAGAGGATGGAAAAACCAACAAAGTGCCGCAACAGCAAAGTAATATGAACGTAAACCATAATTATATGAATGCGCTGCTTGGTCTTGTACTATCGCCATTTGTTTTGCATATTCGAGCAAATTGGCATTAGGATCTTTTTTTACGTATGGAGATGCACCAATCATAACGTTTACAAACCCATACTGTCGCATTGACCAAGTAAACTGGAAAAACGAAATAACAAAAATAAAGGCGAGTAAACCCAGCTTTAATTGAATCATTAAGTGCTCAACATGATCAGCATAGGGAATACTACTTATAACACTTTCTAATGTTTCCACCTTCGCGTACAAAGTGAAAATACCTGCTAATATTAATAACGTACTCGATGCAAAAAAAGCAATATTTCGCTCTAAATTTGCAAGTAATGCTGCCTCGCCTACCCTTATTTCTCGCGTTAAAGTTTCAACCATCCAATGAATTCGGTGCTGGTGCAAACTTCTGGCGATACAGTCTGTATTTTTAGCTTTTTTTCGAGCAAACCAAGTATAACCAAACCAAGATGATACAAAGACCATCAAAGCGATACTATCAAGAGACGAAATGGGCATAAAAAGTCCTTCTAGAGTGGTTATAACAACCTATTTAACATGCGTTCTGTTTAATGAAATTGGTATTAATTTTAATGATTAAAGTTATAAGTGCAATTTTTACTTAAATTTTAATTCAAGTTATTGAGCTAAGTTTATAGAATATAAGTAGGCTTTACTACCTGGTTTTTAATCATTAATTGATAAAGAAAACTATAGCAAATAGTCCTTAATTTGAGCACAATCGATAAATAAACACGCGCATTGTCTCCACAACTTTATTAAAACGACTATTCGAAGCCCTGTAATAATACTTATATCTAAATAAAGTATATCTTATAGCAAAATAGGCTTTCTGTTTTAGTCTCAAAACGTTATTCTAATCAATAGGAAAAAAATATTGTTTTATTAGATTCGTTAATCTTCATTTATTAAGAAAAATCAGGTCGGCGACTCAGTAATGAAACACAAAACTGATCAGGAACATAACATGTCAACTATATTTACAGATAATTCAACAAGTATTGGTAACACCCCTATAGTTCGCCTAAACCGAATTGTAACAGGTGATAACAGCGCAACTATTTACGCAAAAATTGAAGCAAGAAACCCTAGTTTTAGCGTTAAATGTAGAATTGGCGCTAACATGGTATGGGATGCTGAAAAGAAAGGCATTTTAACACCAGGAAAAGAACTTATTGAGCCAACAAGCGGAAATACCGGTATTGCACTTGCTTTCGTTGCTGCATCAAAAGGCTACAAAGTGACATTAACCATGCCTAATACAATGAGCTTAGAGCGTAGAAAATTACTAAGTGCTTTAGGTGCTAACCTAGTACTTACTGATGGTGCTAAAGGTATGAACGGCGCTATCGCGAAAGCAAAAGAGATTAAAGACTCTGATCCTGAAAAATTCGTTTTATTAGGGCAGTTTGATAACCCAGCTAACCCTGAAATTCATCAACAAACGACAGGTCCTGAAATTTGGGAAGCGACTGACGGCAATGTTGACTTTTTTGTTGCGGGTGTTGGTACAGGCGGGACGATTACTGGAACAGGTCGTTACTTCAAAGAAAACGAGCAAGCAAACGTTACTTGTGTAGCCGTAGAGCCTTCAGGTTCTCCAGTAATTAGCCAAGCGAAAGCAGGTGAAACACTAACACCTGGCCCTCATAAAATTCAAGGTATTGGAGCTGGTTTTATCCCTGGCAACCTTGACTTGGATATTGTTGACCTTGTTGAGCAAGTATCGAATGATGACGCAATTGCTATGGCACATCGCTTAATGAAAGAAGAAGGTATTTTAGCGGGTATCTCTTCTGGCGCAGCGGTTGTTGCAGCAAAACGTTTGGCTGAAAAACCTGAAAACCAAGGTAAGAGCATTGTGGTAATTTTAGCAAGCTCTGCAGAACGTTACTTAACAAGCCCACTGTTCCCACAAGAAGCTTAATTTCCTCAAAAGCATTATCGCTTTAAAAATTCTGTATTGACAAGGATTGTCATGCGAATTAAGTATTAGAACCTCTTCATCGAATAAACATAAGCCCTCTTGTCGAATGACACTGATTTTACGAATTAAGGGCTTTTGGTTTTAAGGTCATTAAAACCCCACCTACAATTGAAACAACCATCGGTGTAACTCACTTTTATAGGAACACGCTTTAGCCGCGATGTCTTATACCTTAGGTCGTAAAAAATTTATCACCACTGAGGTCACCGAGAGGCTTCGCCTTGCACCGAGAAAAGATGAACCATTGAATTAGTCAACATAAGCGAAGCGCCTCGGT
>CAWVWK010000257.1:0-3076 GCA_963933725.1 uncultured Colwellia sp. | reverse complement strand
TAAAGCCTAGTAATAACACAATTAGACCAATACCAATGCTGAATAAACTAATTTGTATATATAAAGCAGGAATTTGTGATACGTTATTTGGATCGTAATTACCAGCAAGTAAGCCAGAAATAATATTACCAATTGAGTAGGTTAGAACAAAAACACCCATCATTTGACCAGCAAAGCGTTTCGGAGATAACTTACTTACAGCACTTAATGCAACAGGGCTTAAACAAAGCTCACCAACAGTGTGTAGGAAGTAAGTTGCAACTAACCAGTATGGCGCTACTTTTAACCCAGAAGCCGCATATTGTGCAGCAAAAAACATAATAATGAAGCCGCTACCCATAATGATTAAGCCTGCAGCACATTTAATGCCATATGAAGGGCTTACATAACGCTTACCAAAGTTAATCCATAAAGCCGCGAAGAAAGGAGAAAGTAGAACAATAAATATTGCGTTTAATGATTGGAACCATCCTGTAGGGATAGTAAATGAACCAACAATTCTATCAGTGTAGTCACGAGCAAATAAGTTCATTGAAGAACCTGCTTGTTCAAAACCAGACCAGAAACATGCTGATGCAACACAAATAATTAATAATGCAATAAGCTTCTTTTTCTCTACCGTCGATAAAGAACCAAGGAAGTATATAACAGCGTAATAAACGACAAATATTAAGGAGAAAGCAACGGCAACATATTGAGCAATCGTTACAGGCACTATCGTAATAGCACCCTGGAATACCAGTATAGTAACTATAGCTACGGTTGCTAAAAATAAACCTATAACGCCCCAAGAGATTTTTTGGCCTTTTTCAGATAAAGGATAAATTGGCTTAGCGCCAATTCCATCAAGGTTAGGGGTAGTAATTTTATATTGAATTAATCCGATAGCCATACCAACAGCCGCTGCACCAAATGCCCAGTGCCAGCCTTGGTTCTCCATTAGATAACCACAAACGCCATAACCGATAACAGAACCGATATTGATACCCATATAGTAAATGGCATAACCACTATCACGGCGAACATCTTCGTCAGAGTATAACTGTCCAACTAATGCGCTGATATTAGGCTTTAATAAGCCCGTTCCAAGTACAACAAAAATCAAACCCGGAAAGAAGGAATATTCGTTCGGGATTGCCAAAATGATATGGCCAATCATGATGATAACACCACCATACCATACTGCTTTTTGGCCACCGATTAATCTATCGGCTATCCAACCACCTGGAAGGCCCATGAAGTAAACACAACCTGTGTATAATCCATAAATAGCGGCTGCTGATGCAACCGTTAAGCCTAGACCTTGTTCTTGTAGTGTTGCTGTCATAAACAAAACGAGTAGCATGCGCATACCGTAGTAGCTCATACGTTCCCACATTTCTGTAAAAAATAGTGTTTTTAGACCACTTGGGTGACCAAAAAATTCACCAACGTTAGGTTTGTTCATAAATTTATCCTGAATGTTCATTATTAGAGTATTTTTCTAAGTTCACTCATTAACTGTATTTAAGCTTGAAGCTTGCACTTATTCTTTTTTCTCAAGAAAAACTTCTACATTTAATGAGTGAAATTAGAATTGTATTTTATATTTTTCGTTATTCTAACCAAGTGCTTTCTACTTCAGTCTACTAATAAAATATGTATTAATTAGTTAACTTTATTTTTAAAAATGCAATCGATGCCATGTTATACCTTTGCCGGTGACGAAAGGCAAGCCCGAGCGTTAATCTAAAGTCGATGATTCCTCAATAATGTAAAGTTTGCTTGAAAAATCCACAGTTAATCATTGCAGCATTTTAAAAAAGTTTTTGAATGCTCTAAACTGTGCCCAAATAGTTTCTTTAAGCTATTAAGTAAGTTATTATAAGCGATTGTTTTTCACAAAGAGTTAATCTTCGCTTTATCATTTTAAAGGGCGATGAATTTAAAGAGATTTTTATGTTTCTCTGCTCTTTGGAGTCGTTTTTAAAAGGTTATAATTCACGTTTTATGTTTGAAATTAATCCAGTAAAAAATAAATTAAATGGCATTCGCGAACGTAGCTTGCTACTTCGGGGGTACCTTTGACTATGACGTTAAATCTGAGCGTTTAGTTGAAGTTAACCGTGAATTAGAGTTACCCGATGTTTGGAATGAACCAGAAAGAGCGCAAGCTCTGGGTAAAGAACGAAGCAGTTTAGAAGAAGTTGTGAATACCATTGTTGAATTAGAAACAGGGTGTAATGATATTGACGACCTTATTGATATGGCCGTTGAAGAAGACGACGAAGAAACATTTGATGAAGCCGTTAAAGATGCTGATGCACTTGATGCTGTTCTTGAAAAGCTAGAGTTTCGTCGAATGTTTTCAGGTGAGCAAGATGCTAATAACTGTTATTTAGACATCCAATCGGGCTCTGGCGGTACAGAAGCACAAGATTGGGCTGAAATGCTAATGCGTATGTATTTGCGTTGGGGCGAAGCGCACGGCTATAAAACCGAAGCAATTGAAGTCACTGATGGCGATGTTGCTGGTATTAAAGGCTGTACCATCAAATATACTGGCGAATATGCTTTTGGTTGGTTAAGAACAGAAACAGGTGTACACAGATTAGTGCGTAAATCGCCCTTTGATTCATCGGGACGGCGTCATACTTCATTTGCTTCAGCGTTTATATACCCTGAAATAGACGACAACATTGAAATTGATATCAACCCAGCAGATTTGCGTGTTGATACTTTTCGTGCATCTGGCGCAGGTGGTCAGCACGTTAACAAAACCGACTCTGCAATTCGTATAACGCATTTACCTAGTGGCGCTGTAGTCGCTTGTCAGGCAGACAGATCGCAGCATAAAAACCGTGCTACCGCGATGAAACTTTTAAAAGCGAAGCTTTATGAAATGGAAATGCAAAAGCAAAACGAAGGTAAGCAAGAATTAGAAGACGGTAAATCAGATATCGGCTGGGGCAGTCAAATTCGCTCTTACGTTTTAGATGATAGCCGCATTAAAGATTTAAGAACGGGTGTTGAAAACAGAAACACTCAGGCCGTGTTAGACGGCGATTTAGACAAGTTTATCGAAGCTAGCCTGAAA
>CAWVWK010000256.1:0-3091 GCA_963933725.1 uncultured Colwellia sp. | reverse complement strand
AATCAACTAATCAACTAATCAACTAATCAACTAATCAACTGGTCAAATCTTGCTCTAGCTAATAATCCCATAGCATTGGTCTCACGTACGAGAGCATTCGCTTGAATTAATTGCCCTAATGCCTCAATAGCTTGTTCGGGGTGCTTTCCATTCGGCCATTTATGTAGAGCAGGAATTGGAGTGGCTTGCTCATATTCAGGAAAATAATAGTTTATAACCTGTGTAAGTTCTTCTATCGTTTCAACAAGATTTACTATCTTAATTGCATTTAGGTTTAACGACAGTTCTTTTTCGTCTAATTCTTCTTGAGTTAAATTATTCCATAGCATGGTATTTAGCTCATGCCTTGTATACTCCCCCACATAATTAATATCACTTAATGAAGGGAGCCCCTGCTCTTTTAATATTGTGTATTCTTGTAGGTTTCTAAAGCTTAAAATACCGAAAAAAAACTCATTCAGCTTGATGTATTTATCTTGGTCATGTGCAGGCATACTTGCTAGAAACTTCTCAAAAGAATTTTCTTCTTTTTGAATAGGTGTGTGAGGCGGATTTTCCAAAGAAGCAGGGGCTATATCAACCATTATTTTTGCCATGCTTTTTATTGCGTGGTTCTCTTGTTTTGCTAGGCTATTATCGCTCTTATCTAGAAACAAAGTAGTGCTTAAGTAGATTGTAGTAATCATGATGATAGCAATAAATACTGCGGTAATAGTTAATATCAAGGTTATTTTATTTTTCATCTTGTGACCTATGACTTTCGTTGAAAACTGCTGATTTTTATTTTATCTTTATTTAATTTTTTGTGGACAACATTAAACGATTTTCGTCTACAGCAAATGTTAACACGAGTTACAATATCTTATAAAACTAAAAAACAACTAGATCAATTGTTTATAATCGCATAAATTGAACGCATAAACTGAATTTAAAATAATAAGCTACTTAAGTAGCACAGAGAAGTATCATGAATAAAGTATTAACCCTCCTTGGAAAGATCATTGATGGATTAGGGAATTTTTGTAGTGTGTTAATGCTACTTATGGTGGCGAATGTCTTTATTGATGTGATAATGCGTTACTTTTTTAATGATGTAAGCATTGCGATGCAAGAACTAGAATGGCACTTATTTGGTGCTATGTTTATGTTTGGTCTTGCCTATACCTTAAAAGAAGATGCGCATGTACGTGTTGATATCGTATACGACCGTATGTCTACTGCTAAAAAAGCTTGGGTGAATATATTAGGGTCACTGTTTTTAGCCCTACCGATAACCCTATTTATTCTCTATTTTAGTATCGATTATACCTTTGATGCCTTTGAAATGGGCGAGGGTAGCCCTGACCCTGGTGGCTTACCTTATCGTTGGGTGGTGCGCTCTGTTATTCCGGTTTCTAGTGTTTTCCTTGTGCTGTCCATTGTGTACGTTATTTTAAATAACATACAAACACTTCGCGCTGGTGAAACTAACGCTAATGATAATTCAAATCAGCATAAGGAGCTAAGTTAATGACCGGCATAATTTTATTTGTTGTTGCCTTATTTTGCTTATTCTTAGGCTATTCAGTTGCTTTTACCTTTGCGGGTATCTCTCTTATTGTTGGCGTAGCTGTTTTAGGCGCAGATCTTTTTTCATTCATGCCTTACCGTATTATGAGCATAATGGAGAACACCATTTTAATGGCTGTGCCCATGTTTATTTTTATGGGTATTGTGCTACAAAAAACAGGCTTAGCTGAAAGGCTGTTAGAATCAGCAGCCAAGCTTTTTGGTGGCATACCCGGTGGTGTTGCTTTTTCTACTGTGGTGGTTGGGGCGTTACTTGCAGCATCAACCGGTGTTGTTGGCGCAAGTGTAGTGGCTATGGGCGTTATTTCTTTGCCTGTTATGTTAAAAAATAACTACCATCAACCCACTGCAACCGGAATTATTTGTGCTTCAGGTACGCTGGGGCAAATTGTTCCGCCCTCTATTATTCTGATTATCCTTGGCGATGTTATGGGGGTGCCGGTTGGCGATTTATTCCGAGCGGCAATAATCCCTAGTATGCTGTTAATTGTTGCTTATACCGGGTATATATTTATTTTAGGGCAAGTTAAACCGCATTATTGTCCACCCATTGTTATTACTGAAAATAAACGTGAAATTTTGTTAAGCGCCCTAAGGGATGTAGTGCCGGCTTTAACCTTGATTGTTATTGTGTTGGGTTCTATTTTTGCAGGTATCGCAACACCAACAGAGTCATCAGCCATTGGCGCGGTTGGTGCCGTTGTGTTATCCATGTGTTATGGCAAATTTTCTTTTAAGTCATTACACGGCATCTCTAAAGAAACCGTTAAAGTAACCTCTATGGTATTTGCTGTGCTTATTGGTGCGACTGCTTTTTCTATGGTATTTAGCTATTCTGGTAGTGAATATCTGATTGAAGACTTCTTTATGGAATTGCCTGGTGAAAAGTGGACCTTTATTATCATTGCGATGGTTGCGATTTTAGTTTTAGGTTTTTTTATCGACTTTATAGAAATAGCCTTTTTAGTGGTACCTATTTTATTACCCGTTGCCATTGCGTTAGACATTAACTTGATTTGGTTTGCGATATTAATTTCAATGAATTTACAAACCTCGTTTTTAACACCCCCTTTTGGCTTTAGTCTTTTTTACCTAAAAGGTGTTGCGCCGAAATGGCTTAAAACCTCTACCATTTATAAAGGGGTCATTCCTTTTGTGTTGATCCAAATAACTGTGCTTATTTTAGTGCTGCTGTTTCCTGAACACCTAATACTTGCATAAGGTGAATAAGGTGAATAAGGGGTTAGAGTAAAAAGAGATCTGATCGAATTACGCTAATTGCACGAATGAAGAGAAAAACCTTTTGGGTAAGACCAAGACAGAAGCCCGTTTTGCACGCAAATGAGACAAAGACCGACGAGTGAAGGAAAGAGAAGTTAAAAGTTTTAAGCTGTCAGTTTGAAGTTTTTTCACTGGCAGGTTTGAACTTAAAACTTTCTCTTTCATTTTTCACTGAGCGTATGTTTTATATCTATTCAAAAATTAAAAAACCAAAATCATCAGGCTGATGAAAATTAAACGC
>CAWVWK010000255.1:0-3112 GCA_963933725.1 uncultured Colwellia sp. | reverse complement strand
AGGCAACTATGACACCGACACTAATTGGTCGCCATTTTTTTGATGGCTTGAGAGGGTTATGGCGTTGGTGCAGGCCATTGTCGCACTGAAATTGCCCAAGCCGTTGCAAAGCATACTACAAACTTAGACTACTCACCTGCTTTTTAATTTGGTCAACCTAAGTGTTTTGAGTTAGCGCATCGCATTACTGAGTTAATGCCTGGTAACTTAAAGATCTATTTTTCAAAGCTCTGAGTCAGTTGAAACAGCTTTAAAAATTGCCTCGGTTACTGACGTAAAAAAGGTATGGCAAACAAAATCCGTTTTATTGGTCGCTCAAAAATGTTTCTATGTACTTTACGGTGCAGACACGATTCAACTAGGCTTGACTTTTACCAATGAATTATCTGAAATAGACAGCTTAATTAATGCGTTAGGTGAGTCTATCAAACAAACTAACTAAACATTTATTTCAGATAAAAGTAAAATTGTCGTCATTTAAGTAATGGCGACATCAAATTCATCAAGAACTAAATACGAATTAAACAAAATTATTAAAGGACACACACATGACACAATTTATCGGCCACCTTATTAACGGTGAGTTAATTCACACAAATGCTGCAGATACTGAGCGCTCTCAGCAAGTATTTAACCCAGCAACTGGCGAGTCTTCAACAACCGTAGCAATTGCAAGTAAGCAAACGGTAGAACAAGCAATTGCAGCAGCAGAAGAAGCATTTCCAGCTTGGCGCAATACCCCATCTATAAAACGTGCGCGTGTTATGTTCCGCTTTAAAGAATTACTTGAAGAAAACAGTGACAAAATTTGCCAACTTATTGGTCAAGAACACGGTAAAATTTCACACGATGCAGCGGGTGAATTGCAACGTGGTATTGAAAATATTGAATACGCTTGTGGCGCTCCAGAATTACTCAAAGGCGAGCACAGTAAAAATGTAGGCCCAAACATCGATTCTTGGAGTGAATTCCAACCTTTAGGTGTTATTGCTGGTATTACACCATTTAACTTCCCGGCAATGGTACCAATGTGGATGTTCCCATTAGCAATTGTTTGCGGAAACACGTTTGTATTAAAACCTTCAGAACGCGATCCAAGCTCTACGCTTTTCATTGCACAGCTATTAAAAGAAGCAGGTTTACCCGATGGCGTAATGAACGTTGTAAATGGTGACAAAGAAGCGGTTGATACTATCCTTAGTGATGACCGTGTTAAAGCCGTTAGCTTTGTTGGTTCAACACCTATCGCAAAATACATTTATGCTACAGCCAATGCTAATGGCAAACGCTGTCAAGCACTTGGTGGAGCGAAAAACCACGCTATTGTTATGCCTGATGCAGACATGGATAACGCCGTCAACCAATTACTAGGTGCTGCATTTGGTTCATCTGGCGAACGTTGTATGGCCCTTTCAGTTGCCGTAACTGTTGGTGAAGAAGCGGGTGATGCTTTAGTGGCTAAAATGTCTGAAGCAATGAAAGGCTTAAGTGTTGGTGATTACAGCAACGCTAACAACGATTTTGGTCCAGTTATTACCAAAGCTCATCAAGAAAAAGTTAACGGGCATATCACTAGTGCCCAAGAAGATGGTGCAAAACTTGTTGTTGATGGTCGTAACCCTACAGTGGCTGGTTTTGAAAATGGCTTCTTTGTTGGTGCTACTTTAATTGACGATGTAACGCCTGAAATGGAAAGCTACAAAGCTGAGATTTTCGGCCCTGTTTTACAAGTAATTCGTGTTAAAACAATGCAAGAAGCGATGCATTTAATTAACGATCATGAATACGGTAACGGTACATGTATCTTTACTCGTGATGGTGAAGCAGCACGTTACTTCTCTGATAACATTCAAGTGGGCATGGTAGGTATTAACGTGCCATTACCAGTACCTGTTGCTTATCACAGTTTTGGTGGTTGGAAGCGTTCATTATTTGGTGACCTACATGCATACGGCCCTGATGCTATTCGTTTCTACACTAAACGTAAAACCATTACGCAACGTTGGCCTTCAAGCGGCGTTCGTGAAGGTGTATCATTTGCTTTCCCTAGCTAATTAGCTATATACAATGTTCGCCCAATAGTTATGAAGAAGTTAATCATCATTGCTATTGGGCATTTTACGTTAATTGTATAAATTTCACTAAATGAAATTAGTATTAACAGAGAAAAACGAACGATGTTAAAAAGTAAAATTATTCAACTTACCCCTAACCCACAAGGGTTTGGTGAAGTGCCAGACGAACTTGAAGTAAATATGTTTGCCTCAAAATTACCCATTCAACACCGCCATGACGATTTCGCAGATGAAGACTTAGGTCTTTATGTGGGTGTTTGGGACACCACCGATATGGTTGAAGTACCAGGACCTTATCCTTGCCATGAATTTATGACGGTTATCGAAGGCGCGATAGAGATTAAAAATAATGTAACTGGCAAGTTAGAAACCGTTATAGCTGGTCAAAGCTTTGTTATCCCAAAAGATTATGATTGTCAGTGGCAACAAAAAGGCTATTTAAGAAAATTTTACGTTATTTATGAACCTGAAGATGAAAAGCCCTCAGCAGAAAAACCTTCGGGCATCATCATAATCAGTGAAGATACGTTAAGCAGTGGTATTGAAAATAAAGCCATTGCATGGCAAGCAACCTCTGACGGTCATCGTAAAAAGATTTTATTCAGCAATGAAAACGCCACTTTCGTTTCTGGTGTTTGGGATACTAAGGGCTTAGAAACAGGCGTAATAGAATTTCCGTATAATGAATTCTTTACAATAAAAAAAGGTAGTATTTTCTGCACAGAAGTTGTCGGTGATAATACCATCGAACACGAATTTGAAAGTGGCGCTAGCGTATTTATCCCCAAAGGCACTGCATGTTCGTGGGAAATACCAGCACAAACTACATTGCACTTTGTCCAAATAAAATAGTGTGCAGGTAAAATAGTGTCAAAGTAAATATAGTGAGCGAGTAAAATCGCACCCACTTAAAATAACGATACAAATGCAGTAATGTTATCTGATTAAGTTCGGTACAAAACGCTTATAAAAAACAATAACAACATAAGAAGCAAGGGGCAAAATGAAATTTCAAGGCTTTTATATCAACGATAAAT
>CAWVWK010000254.1:0-3138 GCA_963933725.1 uncultured Colwellia sp. | reverse complement strand
TCTTTATTCTTTGATTTTGTTTTGTTTTTGTTCTTATTTTTACCTTGGGCATTGGGTCTCTTATTTTTCCAACTACCAAGATATGGAAAGGCAGGACCTTGCAATTCAGACTCCCATTGCTGGTAAGCCTTTTCCATAGAACCAGTTTTTTCAATATTTTTATCTGCTATATTTTTGCTTTCACTAATATCTTCATCAAGATCAAATACCATAGCGTCTTGCTTTACTTGTACCAATTTATCATCACCACGACGTACAGCATGAGACTTAGCTTTTAAATGACGCCAAAATAAAATATCGTGCGGGCTGCCTGCTTTCTCATTGGTGATATATGGCATTAAATCAACACCATCAAGTGGTTTGTTTTTACTTACATCAATGTCAACTTGCGCTACCATTGTTGCTAGAATATCTAATGAACTAACAGGTTGATGATAATCTACGCCGGCAGGCACATTGTTAGGCCAACGTGCAGCAAAAGGTACGCGAACGCCTCCTTCAAACAGGTTGTTTTTATGTCCCCTTAACTCACCATTATCTGAAGCATTATTTGCTGCGCCACCATTATCTGATAAGAAAATAACAAGCGTATTATCATCAATACCTTGCTCTTTTAGAGTCGCTAAAATATCACCTACGCCATCATCAACCGCAGAAACCATTGCTGCATATGTTCTGCGATTTTTATCTTTAATATGTTGATATCTGTCTAAATATTTTTGGCTAGCTTGCAAAGGCGTGTGGGGAGCGTTGTATGCTAGATACAAGAAGAACGGTTCATCTTTTTCACGTTTAATAAATTCAACCGCTTCATAAGATAATTCATCAGTTAAATATTCATCGAAATCTTCACGTGTCTCATTTCGAAGTAAACGTGTTCTATACCAATCATACTTGTATTCAACATCACTAAGGTCATTAATCGTTATATCTTTTGGGAAGTATTGATGGCCACCTGATAAAAAACCATAAAAGAAGTCAAAGCCACGCTTATTTGGACGTAATTCTGGATGCGTTCCCATATGCCATTTACCAATAATGGCACTGGTGTATCCGGCAGGTTTTAATACTTCAGCAATATTCTTTTCAGAGGTTGGTATACCATTTTGAGGAATAGTTGGATCCATGGTTGGATTAGAGGTAAAACCAAACCGGTCTTGATAACGTCCCGTTAAAAGCCCTGCGCGACTTGGTCCACAAACAGGGTAAGAAACATAACCATTAGTAAATCGAGTACCTTCATTAGCAATGCGATCAATATGAGGTGTTTTAATATCAGTACTGCCATTAAAACCAACATCTTTATAGCCTTGATCGTCCGTTAAAATGATGATCAAATTAGGTTTATTTTCACTTTTAACTTGCTGTAACTCTGATGCATTACTGTATTGAGATATCACTCCGTATAAAGCAAAAGTGTAGATTAAAATATTTTTCATAATAAGTTCTATGAGTAAATGATATTTATATACTACTGATTTTCCCTATATAAAACAACAATAACTTGGTAACGTTTTCCCTTTAAGGAATCAAGGTAACCAACATCAGGATTAAATACATATATATCAAAACAATACCGATAAAATAAACAACATTAAGCACAAAAAAAATAACAATAAAAAAAAACAAAGTGGTAACGGTGCCACTTTATTATTATCTTTTAAAATTACGTGTAAACTACATTTTAGTGAAATAAAACTAGCGTGAACTCATATAATTTATTATGAATAAATCAAGCTACTTCCTAGAATTTTTTATATAGAAAATGCACAAATAAAGAAGGCTTATCAAACAGCTTTACAATTTATTTTTTAACTACAGGGTTATATGCTGTTCAAATAATGACAAATACTCGTCTTCTCGGTGGCTCACCAATAAAACAGTGCTATGTTTTTGTTCAACAAGCCGCTCAATAAAGTTAAGTACACGGTGACGGTTAAGTTCATCTAGCCCTTGAGTGGGTTCATCTAATATCAATAAGTAAGGTGATTTAACTAACGCTCTAGCAATAAGTGCGAGTCGCTGCTCACCATAACTTAATGACTGAAATAGACTTTTTTGATGTTCAAGTAGCCCAACTTTAGCTAACCATTGTTTGGCAATTTCAATATGTTTTTTTTCTGGTTGCTGATATAGCCCGATGGAATCATAAAAACCAGATAATACCACCGTTAATAGCTCACCATTCACCCTGTATTGTCGATGTAATTCAGAGCTAACAATACCCATCTGTTTTTTCAACTGCCAGATGCTTTCGCCACTACCACGTTGATAACCAAGAACTTGAATATCATTACTATAACATTGTGTACAATCACCGGTAATTAACTGCATTAACGTTGACTTACCGCTACCATTTCGGCCAGTGATTAAAGTATGTTGCCGTGGTTTTATACTGACATTCAAGTTTTCAAAAACATTTTCACCGCTATAATGCACCTTGCCATTATTTAGCTTTATTAAGTATGGATGTTGAAAATTTTCAAGCTTATCCACACTGTTAGGCCAATCAATATTGTCTGACTCGGGCGCAAGTAAAAAATCAAGCTGCCGCTTAGTTTCTTCATTATCAAGTTTACCTATTACATCAAGTTGACCACGTTCAATAAAAGCAACATTTTGACACCAAGAAGGAATATCAAGTCGATTACTGAGTAGCAATAACACGGTAATACCTTGACTAGATAATCCTTGTAATGCTTTCGACAAAGCCTGACATGATTCATTATCTAAGCTGTCAAAAGGGTTATCACAAACTAATAATTCAACGCCATTAAAAATGGCTTGTAGGATAAGAAGTTTGCGCCCTTCCCCTGTACTCAGTTGCCGATAACCGAACTCCAAGCGATGGGATAAACCGAAGGCATCAATAAGGGGGTCTTTAAGTTTATTGGCTGGCAAAAAATCTTTTGCTTTTGTACCTATGTCATTAACATCAAGGTAATCAGTTCTATCTATTTTTAGTTCATGTTCATAAATACGCTGTTGTTGTTCAAACGACACCAAAGCAACTTTATCAGCACTAGGTAATTGGCACGCTTGTGCATTGGCATCAGTTAATTCACCCGTAAACAGTTGGTCTAAATATTGTTTGCCTGAGCCGTTTTTACCTAATACACACCAGTTTTGGTTTTGGGT
>CAWVWK010000253.1:0-3152 GCA_963933725.1 uncultured Colwellia sp. | reverse complement strand
TGCTGTCTCCTTCATAGCGATCTCGGCCATTAATTTTTATCCAACCTGCCCCACCCGTAGCATATATATGCTGTTCAAAAGCCAGAGGTGGAATGCCTTGTTGAACCCAACTAGGCATAGATGCTAGCGGTCTTATTGCTGGACTGTTATCGATTGCATTTGTTGAAGTAACTTGGCGATTACCTATTGAAAACTGTTTAGTCGTATTAGTTTTATCTAAGCTACTTTGCTCTAATCTACTTTGCGTTAATGAGGTTGTTGTTACAGAAGGCTCTTCTAACGGCGTTTCTTGCATCGCCTTTTTAAAACGAGCCATTAAGTCATCTGGTATACCATCTATTTCTTTAAGCGCAAAGTTTTCTTGTTCTACAGTCTTATTAGTTACGTTTTGCTGCGAGGGCTCAACGTTTTCTTGTTTAGCAACTTGAAGCGGGACTGATGGTTCGTTGATGTTTTGTGTGACACTCGTCTCTTGATATTTTTTCTTTACGTAACTTAGCTCTTGCTCTGCCAATTCTAATTGCTTTACAAGTAATTGCTTTTCAAGTTGTTCTTTTTCAATTTGCTCTTTAACTAATTCCTTACTGGCCGAAGCTTTTTGCTTTTTAGCTTCAGCTAAAAGTGCTGCTTCAATCTCAGCTTGTTGCTCTTCAACCGTATTATTTTCTAGAAGCTGAGCATTAAGTTGAACTTGTTTATTAATCAATTCAACTTGGTTTTGGTATTCCGCTTGAGATGTAGAATTCAACCAAAATCCTGCCGCTGATACAGCAACTAGTATACTTGCCGCAAGTAAAGTTTTTATGCCGGCAAAGGTTATTTTATTTTCTTCTTTAGGTGATTCACCCAATGCTTGTTGTGCCGCTTTTAAGACATTTTTTTTAGTCACTACCGCTAAGTTATTTTCGTAGGTATCCATGAGTGCATGATGACATAATAAATTAATCAGTCTTGGTATACCCTGCGATAGTTTATGTATGGTCTTTATTGAAGACTTGTTGAATAAATTACGATGGCCTCCAGCAATAGTTACACGATGCTGAATATATTGTACAAGCTCATTATAGTTTAAAGGCATCAAGTGATACCTAGCTGTAATGCGTTGAGCGAGTTGTCTTAAGTCTCTTCTTCTTAGAAGTTGTTGTAATTCAGGCTGACCTATTAAAATCACCTTTAGCAATTTTTTGGTGTTTGTTTCTAAGTTTGTCAGCAACCTTAACTGCTCTAGCACTTCTACCTGTAAATGCTGTGCTTCATCAATAATAAGTAAGGTATTAATGCCTTGTGCATGATTATCAAGCAGTTTAGCTGAAAGCTTATCCGTTAAGTTTTTCAAACTGGCCGCTTCTTGATCGAAGCTGACTTTAAGTTGGTCACAAAGTGTCGCAAGCAACTCTTGGCTAGAAAGCATTGGGTTTAATATAAATGCAGATTGTGTGTTTTCTGGTAACTGCTCCATTAAACAGCGACTTATAGTTGTCTTACCTGTGCCTACTTCACCCGTCAATAAAACAAAACCACCTGTTTCATCTAAGCCATAAGTTAAATGACTTAAGGCTTCTCTATGACGCTCACTCATAAACAGAAAGCGAGGGTCAGGAGCTATAGAAAAAGGTAATTCTGATAGGGAAAAGTACATGCTATACATAAGCGTTATGGGTCTTCAGTTCAAGAGGTTTTAATTCAATGTCGATAAAGGAAAAATTAATTGATAAATTAATTAAAAAGTTCTACCTAGAGAAACTACCGTTTTGCTAATCGTTTGTCCATTTAATTCAACACAATTTTAATTAGATTTTATGATAAACTTAATAGTGTAATAAGTAGCTACATTACTGAACTACATTATTTACCTGCAATACTTAACTGTAAGACTTACTTTTAATAAAGTAATAAATAGCTCAAAACGTTTAAGTCAGTAAACGTTGTTAACATACAAGGTCGCCTTTTGCCAAAAAGTCATCATAGCAAGCAGAGCTTGCAACAAGAAATAAACGAGACACTTGATATATATTTAGTGGGTGGTGCGGTGCGCGATCAGCTTTTAAATAGACATGTTAAAGACAACGACTATCTTGTCGTGGGATCTACCGTTGAACAGATGTTATCACTTGGTTTTACACAAGTAGGTCAGGACTTTCCTGTATTTTTGCACCCTCAATCTAAAGAAGAATATGCGCTAGCAAGAACAGAGAAAAAGCAAGGGCAGGGTTATACTGGTTTTAGTTGCTATGCGGCCCCAGACGTTACCATAAAAGAAGACTTACTTCGCCGCGATCTTACCATTAATGCAATGGCAACCGACATAAACGGCAACATAATTGATCCCTATAATGGTCAGAAAGATCTCAAAGATAAAAAGCTTAGACACGTTAGCAACGCTTTTGTAGAAGACCCTTTAAGGGTTTTAAGAGTTGCTCGATTTGCAGCAAGGTATCATGGATATGGCTTTAGCGTAGCTGATGAAACACTTACTTTGATGACACAAATTGCAGACTCCGGAGAACTAAATACTTTAACACCTGAACGCATTTGGCAAGAAATGCAACTTACCTTATCTGAAGGTGGAAATGATGGAGCCAACTCAGCTGTTTTTTTTGAAATTTTGCATCAATGTAATGCTCTAAAAACTTTATGGCCTGAGCTTCATGCGTTATGGGGTATACCAAACCCTGCTAAATGGCATCCAGAAATATGCAGTGGCATACACACCATGATGGTTTTGCAACAAGCCGTTAAACTAACCAATACACCTGAATTTATCGATAACCATGCAATAAAAGTCGCAATTCGCTTTTCCGCTTTATGTCACGATTTAGGTAAAGGCATTACCCCAAAAAACTTACTTCCCAGTCATAAAGGTCATGAAAAAACAGGTCTACCTTTAGTAGAAGCAGCTTGCTTAAAGTTTAAAGTGCCAAACCAATGTAAACAATTAGCGCTGAAAGTTTGTGAATTTCATTTACATAGCCATAAAGCTTTTGAGCTTAAAGCGAGTACTATCTTAAAAGTATTTGACCGACTTGATGTATGGCGAAAGCCAGAAGATTTTTATTATTTTATTCTTGCTTGTAAAAGTGACTTTCTCGGCCGGTTAGATTTTGAAGAGAGGGCTTATCCCCAAGAAGACTACTTGAAAGCCGCTATGCTTG
>CAWVWK010000252.1:0-3162 GCA_963933725.1 uncultured Colwellia sp. | reverse complement strand
GTTACCAATGTTTTATCTTTTAGTTGAAGATTACGATAGAGCCTTGCAAACACTCGATTTAGCTTATAAACAAGATTATCTTGATAAAGAATCACAAATTAAAACGTTAGCAAGTTTATACTCTTCTAATGGCACGCCTTATATGGCTGCAGAGTTATTAGAGAAACATATTGCTTCTGGTTTAGTTACGCGTGATGATCGTAATATCGGTACTTTAGCGAATGCCTGGCATGCCGCTCAACATATTGGTAAAGCTGCTAACTATTACGGCGAACTTGCTAAAATGACGAATGATGCGAAGCATTATCGTAAGCAGGGTATGCTACTTAAACAAGATAATCAGTTTAAGAAGGCTGTACCAGCGCTTGAGAAAGCATTAAAGCTAGGTATTAAAGATAAAGGTAGAGTATATATGAGTATTGCTGAATCTCACTTCTATCTTGAGCAGTACAAGCTAGCGAATGTTGCAATCAAGAAAGCAATGGAAGATCCTAAAACGAGAAGATCAGCAAGAAGTTGGAGAACGTTTATCGTAGATACAGCGCAACGTAAAAACGTTAAGCTGTAAACTGACGAAAGCATCGCTAATAATTCTTTTTTAAAAAACCAGCATTTATGCTGGTTTTTTTATGCCTAAAATTGAAATTTATTTTAAACTTTCAGGTCTACTTAAAAAGGCATATAACGGGGTCTTGTATTAACTATATTTTTCAATTTAGCGCATTTTAATATTACTGTGCTACTATTGTTGGTACTGTGCTTGTAATGATATTTTTGTATTAAACTCAAATAATTTTAAATCTAATAGGAATTAACATGAAAAATTTAACTAAAACATTTTTAACAATAGCTTTAACAGCCTTAAGCATTTCTTTATTTGCAACTAATATTGCTAAAGCAGAATCTAACCCATTTTCAGCTGAATATGTTGCACACCCTACAGAGCAGCTAGATAAATCATCTAAATGTGGAGAAGGTAAGGAATCTAAATGTGGAGAAGGTAAAAAAGCTAAGTGTGGGGAAGGTAAAAAAGCTAAGTGTGGAGAAGGTAAAAAAGCTAAGTGTGGAGAAGGTAAAAAAGCTAAATGCGGCGAAGGCAAATGTGGAGAAGGTAAAAAAGCTAAATGCGGCGAAGGCAAATGTGGTGAAGGAAAGAAAAGTAAAAAGTCTAAATGTGGCGAAGGAAAGTGTGGCGAAAGCAAAAAATCATCAAGTAAGAAATGTGGTGAATAGTTCGCACCAGTAGTAAACACAACTATGATTAAGTAAAAAATATATAACTGTAGGCTATCTTTTGATAACCTGCAGTTTTTTTTATCTCTAAAGTGAGAGTACAATGTCATTAAAAGTTGTTGTTATAGGTGCTACCGGTGTTGTTGGATCCCAGGTAGTAGAGGCTCTAATTAAGCATGTAGCCATTAAAGAAATTGTCACCCTTACAAGAAAGCCGGTTCAATATGATTCAACTAAAGTATTGAATGTTGTTATCAACTTCGAAGAAATTGAAAGTTATTCGAAATTATTAGAGGCGGATATACTCTTTTCATGTTTAGGGACCACCCTAAAGCAAGCTCGTTCTCTTGAAGCACAAAAGAAGGTCGATGTAACCTATCAATACAAAGTCGCTAAAATTGCTTCTGAGCAAGGCATTACAAATTACTCATTAGTGTCGTCTAGTGGTGCCAATGTAAAAAGCTCAAATGCCTATTTACAAATGAAAGGGGAATTAGAGTCACTAGTTCTTAAACTTAACTTTAGTAAAGTAAGCATATTCCAACCTTCGCTACTTTTAGGTAAAAGATCTGATCTTAGAGTCGGTGAGTTAATTGGCAAATATATACTTCCTGTATTGTGCTTTATTCCTGGCTTAAAAAAATATGCACCTATAAAGGGGGAAGTAGTTGCAAAAAAAATGTTAGAAGTGGCGTTAAATAATGAAGTAGGTGTGAATTACTACCGATTAGATGAAATTAGTTGTTGATATTGCGATACATGTTAGTTGTTAAGCATTTCATAACGCCTTGTTTTTTCAAGGCGTTATAATTTTTGAACAGGGTCAAAAGTCGACCTGTAGGTACACTGTATTGTAGTTACGAGCGCCCTTAAGAAGGTGAAACTGATGTGCCGACTCAAAATAGAAGATCTATGAAGAATGCTATACCCAATTCAGGCTTCATTTAAGGCATTGACTTGAAATATATCAGCAAGATTTTTATCAAAGCTAAAATCAAGACAGTGCATGTATTCGTTTGGCCTATAAACTTTCTCCTCCATTTATACATGTTCGATAGAAGTCAATTCTCATACATAAGATTTAGCTTCAAACCGCATGAGTATCGAAGGAAAAGATTTAATTGAGTATCTTGGAGGTAATTGTGGTGCTGTTCTATCAACTAAGGCCTGTGAAAAAACAATTAGCTCTATTGCGGAATGCTAATATCACGGTTCGAATGTTTAATTAGGTTTACATTAGCAATGGGATGGGACCGATTTTTTGTTGTCTTGCCTGTTAACTATGTGATGACTGATTTGAATATTCTAGAGGATGACGTAAAAGCCTTGCAAATATCGCCTAGAATTGGTCATTCTTCTGATGTAGGTGACTTAGGGACTATGTCTACTTTCTTTGGCGTTAGCTATCTACATGCGCAGCACGATGTAGCAGGTAAGCTGTGATTTGATACATCTGAATTACCAGGAGGTATAGCGACTCCGGAGTTATATTTTGTTTTTAATCAGGAGAATATCGATAAAATAAATTATTTGTTCGGCTTTAATTGGGATATAAGCAGAAACTGGTCATTTCATTCTGAAGCTGGTTTTGGTGGAAGTCGTGAGAGCTTTATTACTTCAGCGACTTATCGTTTTTAACAAATAATCATTTATTTTTGTTGCGCTAAGGGCAAAATTTTCTTACCATAGCGCCGTTCAATTGATGGAGAGTTGGCTGAGTGGCTTAAGGCGCTCGCTTGGAAAGCGAGTTTAGGTTTATCCCTAACGTGAGTTCGAATCTCATGCTCTCCGCCATTTTAACTCTAACTTCTGTACCCAATCCTTCTACTTCCTTGTATTCCTCAATATCAATATCAATATCTGAGAACATTTGCCAATCGATTTTTTATACTGAAACTGCTCACTAAAACTTATTAGCTGACAAAGTTC
>CAWVWK010000251.1:0-3167 GCA_963933725.1 uncultured Colwellia sp. | reverse complement strand
CTGTGTACATCTGTGCAATTCGCATGAGATCACTATCACTCATTACTCATTAGTTGAGTAAGCCATTCATAAGATAACTCAGCGAATAGACATAAGAGACTTTCAAACCCCACGATCACATCAGGTTACTTAAACTAAATGTTGGTCTCTTGTTCTAAACTTTTTCGGAAGCATCTAAGAATAACTGTTTATATTCTAAAAAATCCATTGTTCTATTATGAACTGTGGTGGAATAAACGCTCAACAAATTGAACCTTATGTCCTTAAGTGTTATTCTGTCCGTAAATTGATAGCAGATCTTTAATATTATGTCCGATAAAGTAGCAATATTGACTTACCTCTCCTTACAAAACATACCAGTAACAATGAAAATGCTCAAAGAAACAATACCGTTTAGTGTATCAGAGCGAACCGTCCGTCGTTGGTTGAATGAGGCTCAAAAAGAAGGCAAGGTTATTATTCAAGGTCAGCGAAGAACAACGACGTACACCAGTACTACTGTTGGCAAAGGCAATACTCCTTTTAAATTTTTGGAAGGTAAAAGTAAGTCTCTGCAAGAGCAGATATTAAAATCGTTACGAGATTTTTGGACACATAACTCCACAGCTATTGAAGGCAACACACTAACCTTAGGTGATACACAGTTTATCCTCGATGAAGGCTTAACGGTATCCGGTAAACCAATTAAAGAACATCAAGAAATTATCGGACATGCGAGTGCTATAGAACTTGTTTATCGCATGTTAGAGACAGGCGTTACTGAGCAGAGTTTTTTTGATTTACACAAAGCAATACAATCTGAAGTTATTCATGATATCGATAAACCCTACGGCGCATGGAAAGTAGAAGTCAATGGTACGCGCGTGTTGGGTATTGATAATACACCTATCTACCTTGAATACGCACATCCTACTCATGTTGAATTTTTAATGTCAGAAGTTATCACATTAATCAATGAAAAAAATCATTTTAAAACGTCACAAGAAGCAATTAAAGTATATACAATGATCCATGCTGCCATTGCCCATATTCATCCTTTTTGGGATGGTAATGGTCGTATTGCACGCCTGATAGCAAATATTCCACTGCTAAAAGCAGGCCTTCCGCCAATCGTTATCCCAAATGAGCGCCGTCGAGAATATATTCAGCTTCTCGCAAGTTATGAGATGAAAATGGGTAAATTAGACAAAAAGAGTGGGGCACTACCAGAAGTTGGGCTACTTTATGATTTTGAGATGTTTTGTACCCAATGTTATGAAGAAACACTTAATATTATCAGTATGAGTTAGAGCAATAATATAATGGGTAATACAAAGTTGTTAAGGTAATTCGTGATGACGTGTTTATACTGCTCAGGTTTTTACCAACAAGTGTCTAGTCTTTTGACCTTACAACAAAGTTTTCAATCTGTGTACATCTGTGTAATTCGCATGAGATCACTAGTCCCTAATCTGTTGAGGTTCTCTTAACTAATTCGATGAAAAATCAACCTCGCTTCAAATTAGCTGAGATCACTCCCATCGCCAAAATACCAACAAACAACAACGCTATCGCCGGAGATTGCAGAGAAAAATCAACAGTAGAGTGCAATAACATATGAATAATCGCAACCGCACAACCAAACGAAATACCCTGATATAACGGCGTTTTACGTTGCATCATGGTGCGACAAGCGATAAACAAACAATACAGCATCATAGCCCCTAACATAGCTGTTATTGGTAGCCCTAACTCTACCGCAAATTGAATGTAGTCATTGTGGGCATGGTCGTAAAAACCAGAGTAGGGCTCGCTTTGATACGCAGAAAAGCTTGAATAAAAGCTACCACCACCAAAGCCTAATATGGGTTTCTCTAATATCATAGGAATTGAGTCACGTACTACTTCGTCTCTTGTTTCAGAAGAAAGTGATGTTTCTACCAAACGCTCTTTTACTTTTTCTACGCCAAAGATAGCGCCAACAAGTATTAAATCTAAAATAAAGAAACTTATAATGAGTGGTCTTAAATACTTAGGCTTGCGGTTATAGAAGAAAAAGGCAAACACACTTACCGCAGCAAGGGCAAAGAAAAACGCCGAGTTGCCCATGCGAGATCGAGTAAGAATAAGCCCTATTATCATTAAAATTAAGCTAAAGCGAATAAGCATTTTAGAGCTAAGCATCACGGTTGCAATGGCGCGTACTTTATCTTTAAAACGGCGACTATCACCCGTTAATTTAAGCTGGCTTATTAAGGCGCCCATTCCTATAGATAAACAAAGGGCTAAATAGTTGGCAAGTTGGTTTTGGTATACAAAAGACCCTACAGCCCTTTCCTTATATGGCATATAAAAAACAGGTGAGGGCATACCTATGTTTAAGTTAAGCCAGGTAGCATATAAAGCCTGAAATAACCCTGAAATAAGAATGGCCAGGGCAAGTTTAAACAGTAAGGTTTTGTTATTTACATAGGTGAAAATAAGCCAAACAAACATCGTAAGCGCTACAGTCTTTAAAAACATAATCTGGGTAAGGGAAGGGTCGAGCGAAATAGTAGAAAAGTTGTTACCTACCATATAACCTAAGCCAGGTAGTATTTGAATCAATAACCAAAGGGCAGTAAGGGCTAAGGGTAAAAATATAGCCACTGAATAGGCGGGCGGTAGAAAGTTTTCTTTCTGCTTAGCTTTAACCAATAAGTGCATTGCAAAGAGTAAAAAAATTAAAAATTCAATGGTAGAACTTGCCCAAATACGGTTAGCACCCAGTGGAATAGGCGCGTATATAAGAATGCTACATAGGCTAAAAAAGAAAAATTTATTTAAGATCATAGGGGATATTAGGTTTAAGGTAAAAGGTTAAGGATAAAGACATAACTTGCCAGGGTAAAGGTTAAAGTGACCAGGAACTAGGTAAAAGCGCTAAGCTAAAAGCTGTCAGTAAAGACCCCGTTTTACGCATCGCGATTCTCGATTTCCAACGCTTAAACCCTAAAACAAAAAAAGACCCGTAAGGATCTTTTTTCATTTAAAGCGTTAAGCTTATGGCTTACTGGTTATCAGAGATACCACCGCCACCACCGCCACCGCCGCCACCAGCGCTTGAAGCAGCAGGAGCAGAAACAGATGAAGTAGAAGGAGCTACAGCAGGAGTTGAAGTACCCGCAGAAGTTTGTTGTGAAGCAACC
>CAWVWK010000250.1:0-3171 GCA_963933725.1 uncultured Colwellia sp. | reverse complement strand
AATTTGAATGAAGTTAACATGAAATGGTCTGATGTTAGCTCTGGCGTGGTGATGAATAAAGAGCGCGTCATTAAATATTTATCTGAAGTGAAATAGGAGTTTAAATGGAAAATTATCAATGGCAAACACTACTTAAACTTGGCAATGACTGCTTTCACGAGAAACAGTTTAATGGAGCTGAGAGCTTCTATTGGCAAGCATATGAAATGCTTAGTTTGGCTTGTCAAAACGAGCAGCTGACACTTGAACTATTAATGGCATGGATTTGTGCTTGTCATAATTTGGCAGCTCTTTATGAAGAGTTCGGCAATTTAGAGTTGTCCTTAAAATTTCTAATGGTGCCGCACGAATATCTATTAGCGGTATCTGAATCAAATGCTCTAGATGACAATACTCAACTCATGGCGGTTAAAGGCATGAATATAACTTTATCTGCTATTTTATTGTTTTCTAATAAATATACTATTTGTGAAGATTGCCAATCACAGTTTTCATCTTTAAGTAATATTATGAAAAAAAAGGCAAGCCTTGTTCACTAATTACTCGGCTCTACACTTAATCTCTATAACTAATTTAATCTTTTTATTAATAAGGAAAACACCGTGTATAGAATTTTTATGTTTGTAATTGTTTATCTTGTATCCACAGCAAGTTTTGCTCATGGAGGACATGATCACGCCAACCCAATGTCTTCTCTGATTCATTTATTTTGGTTAGCCCCGCTGCTTTTAGCTGTCGGAATGTTAACAACTATATATGTTAAGCGCAGCCGTTCATCAATAGACAAAAATAAGGAATAGCTGACATGATTTATAAAATATTGTCATTTGTAGATAGTAAGAAAAAATTTGATCATGCTTCAGCTCATTGCGACATACCTTGTAAAATTTATGATCCAATTACTGCTCAGATCGCGGTACTAACTATGATACGTATGGTTGATTTATTAAATGAGTTTGAAGGCAACGAGACGCTCAGCTTAGAGCAGCAGGCAACGTTTCATCGATTAGTCAATGAAAAAGAGATTCATGGTAAACAAGTTAAAGAATGTATCCAGGTAATTTGGGGTGACTATATTAAACAGCCTCAGTTAACTGATTATCCAGAGTTGCATAATCTTACCCACGAAATAATGTTAGCGGCATCATTTGCTAAGCAGCATATTAATAAGGCTGCAACGTTAGCTCTGTTAGAAAAAGTAAATCGATTTGCTGAAATATTCTGGAAAACAAAAGGGGTTGATGTGTATAGTGCTGTATGCCCTTATCCACCATCAGAAATATTAATTTATCCTGACCTGAAAAAATAATGTTTTTAGGCTTTAAAATATGGCGAGTACAAGGACGTAGCATGGCTCCGATGATCCCTCCGAAAAGTTTTATATTAGCAAATAAATGGTTAACATTTTTGCCAATTAAAGAAGGTCAGAAGTTGGTTTTAAACCATCCTAGATATGGAATTATCGTCAAAACAGTCGCTATTGTTGATGCCTATGGTTTAATTTGGAGTAAAGGTGAAAATAGCGAAAGTCTTAGCGTTGAGGAGTTAGGCCCAATAGATAAACAGAATGTATTGGGTCGAGTCATAGGCATTTTTAAGCAAAAAGAAAGCAATTAGTGCACATATTCTTTGCTTTATTCAAATTTCATACACTGAAAGTACCAGCCTTAATGCCGTATTATAGACGTTTATTGCTACCGGTACTGCTTTGTGTATCTCTTTTACAGCAACAAACCCGCGAAATAACATTAAATGTTCTTTCTGATGCTTTTTGGCAAGTCGCTGTATTTGTTGCAATGACATTAACTATTTATCATTTATTTGCAGATAAAATCAGTCATTTATACATCAACAATGAAGGTGAAAGAGACCCAATAAAGGAGATTGCTACTGCAAGCTTTATGGGGGTTTTGCCTGGTTGTGGAGGGGCTATAGTCGTTATTACACAGTATGTAAGTGGACAAATGAGCTTTGGTGCAGTTGCTGCCGTGTTAACGTCAACAATGGGTGATGCTGCTTTTTTGTTGCTAGCTGCACAACCACTAACCGGTGCAGGCATGGTCGCATTATGTTTTGTTGTTGGTATTATGTCGGGATTTTTTGTAAATGCAATTCACGGGGCTGATTTTTTACGTCATACAGCTAGCGAAATTAAGGTAAAAGAAAGTCTTAATTCAGCATCTAAGATGCTTTCTAAGCGTTTAAAGTGTCAAGGCTTATTGTGGCAATGGTTAATGATACCCGGTACAGTTGTCGGTTTACTTATGGCTGGGCAGATCGATTTAACTGTATTACTTAATATTGATGAGTCATCGATAAAGCTTGTTGGTGCAGTGATAACCTTAGCGTTTATATTTTTATGGGCGTCAACGCGAGAAGTAACCCATTGTGAGTCTATTGTTGGTGAGGGTAAAAAGGAAAGACAAACGAAAGTTTTCCAAAAAGTAGCGCTTGATACAAATTTTATCACTAGCTGGGTTGTGGTCGCATTTCTTCTTTTTGAATTAGTCATGCTTTATGGTGACCTGCAGCTTGAAAATTTATTTCATCAGTTTGGTACCTTTGCTCCTCTTGCAGGTGTCATTATTGGCATGATACCTGGTTGTGGACCACAAATAATAACCACTTCTTTATATTTATCGGGTGCAATTCCACTGTCTGCACAAATAGGTAACGCTATAAGTAATGATGGAGATGCTCTTTTTCCTGCAATAGCTTTATCGCCAAAGGTTGCCCTTGTAGCAACTATGTATTCTTCTATACCAGCGCTACTTGCAGCTTATGGATATTACTGGTTGTTTGAATAAAATGATTAGACTGTTCGCATCGTTTGGCTATTATTTGAATTGTTTTAGCACATATTTTCAATGAAATAGGTTAATACTTTCTCTGGTAATTACAACACAACTTTAATTTTTTGATTTAAAATCTTATATTGGCTGAAAATTAGTCACTTTTCCAATGGTAAGTTTTAATATCGTAAGCGCCTGGGGAACAGCGCCTAGCTTTGCTGGATATTCCAAGGCAAGAGGTGCTCTAAGTTGTTAGGTTTTTTAGCAAGCTCTTCTGGGCAAATTTGTAAATAATTGTCCACCATCAAGCCATTCGCTTTCGCTGTTTCAATAAAGCTATACAATATCGCGCCAGCTTTAGCAGCTCGTGCTGCATTAG
>CAWVWK010000249.1:0-3216 GCA_963933725.1 uncultured Colwellia sp. | reverse complement strand
TATGCTCAGGATAATATGCTCAGGATAATATGCTCCTGCATTATCTAATAAGGTAAGTCTGCATTATCTAATAAGGTAAGTCTGCATTGTCTAAAAAGCTAGATGTAGCATTAATTATTAAAGAAATAACGCCGTAGTTGGTGATTTTGGCAAGTAAAAATGTTCTCATATTAAATGATATTGATATAAGGAAGGTTTTTAAATTAGTCCGTTTGGCTTGCTTATAACATGGTTTAGATAGGGAATGTAAACAAAAGCCTCATTGCGCTGTAATCACCACTGAATCGATAACTAAGCCCTATGGTGTTAATACTTGCCCAAGAATAACCTATATCTTTATCAAACTTCATCGTAACCCCGACCTCAAAGCTATTTGATAATGTCACACCATCACCTGAAGTCTCTGCGACATCATCAAGACTATATATATTTGAGCCGTAGGGTTCTCCTTTGTTCAAGAAAAGGAAATCAACCTCGCTAAAATACCAGTAAGCAGTAGCGAATACTCTCGGTTGAAAGACACGTTCGAATATTTTAAATTTTTTATTGTAACCTGTATCTATCCCAAGCTGAAAGGCTGCATACGCATCTCTCTGGTCATTATCGAAGCTTCGATAAGCCGCATAATAAAGACGAGCAGCAATGATCGAGTCGTATTGTCGGCGAATAAAACTGTATAAGGATGAAATACCAGCAGAATTAACAAGCACGTCATTGCCTGTCGTGAAGTTGCGAGCAAATCCCAAATCAAAATAGCTTTCTAGCACCAGGTTATCATCGAGTTGATAATCAATTTGAATACCGGGTGTAAACGTAACAGAGCCAACGCTATCTGGTAATTCCAAGTCTGGGATATTGTTATAAGAAAAGCCGTAGAAACCAAAAGAAACCGGTAAACGTAAACGGTATTTTAAGTCTTTCTCTTCGCCGATATCAAAGATAATAGGTAAATTAATGAGTGTTATATCTTTCTCTGAAGCTCTATAAATACCACTACCTAAATAATTAGCATAGGCATAGTGCACAGGTTCTATAGCTTCAGTGCCATAACTTGGCTTACAAACAAAAACAAGTAAACAGAAAATCAACAACAGCCTTTGGGCCATACTATTGGGTCTCTCTTTTAAAGTAACTAACTGATAATTATTATTATCTAGTCTGAAATACGAATATAGCTTAAATACCTTTGGTGAATATCCCTAACATAATTCACCGGCTCTGTTCCTCTAACATAACCATATCGCGCTTTTTTATAATATTGCCTTTTTTGTAATAATAGCATGGCTTTTTCAACATGGTTAAACCATCTATCACTGCGCCATCCCATTTTTTTAGCTAATCGTTGAGCATCTTTTACATGTCCGTAACCGGCGTTATAAGAAGCCAGTGAAAAGAAAATTTGCTCCTGCACTGGTAAGTCTTCTGAGAACCTCTTTCGAGTCCAATCTAAGTATTGAACCCCTGATGCGATAGCTTGTTCAGGATCTTTTAAATCCTTAACGCCCAATTCTTTCGCCGTTCGAGGCATCATTTGCATCAAACCTTTTGCTCCTGTTGAATTTGAAGCTAAAGGATTAAAACGGCTTTCTTGATACATTTGCGAAACAATAAGACGCCAATCTAAATTATAAGGCGTTGCATGTGAACGAACAATAGAGTCATAAGGCGATAAATCAGAGCCTTCTTCTAACCTCTCTTCAACATACTTCTTCTTTAAAGATTCATTTTCAAAATACTTATTTTTTACCACATTGTAAAATGTGCCACGATAATACTTTGTCGTAAATTCATTAATATGAGTCAGTAACTGCGGATTATTTTTACGTAATACATAAGCATAGGGCACACTTTCATTTAGGACAAGTGGCGTGATAATTTTATCTCTAAAGCTCTTCTCAATAGAAAGTAAGTTACTATCAGCGATGGTTAAATCTATTCTTTTAGATGCAACCTCTGCGATTAAGTGCTCTGTAGTAACCGTTTCATCTGCTGCCTCTAAAATAGCACCATAATTTTTAACAAGTTTTTCTGCTTCTCCCCAGAAGCTACTGGTTTTTCTAACGGTTATAGTTCTTCCTTTAAGATCTTTTAAAGATTTAATGGCAGCACCATCTTTATTAGCCACTACCATCTCTTCAACACGATTATAGCGAATGCTCGTGACAAGTTTATCTTTGACATATTCTTTTGCTCTTTCTCTGGTGCGAGAAATACCTGCAGCAATGATATCTCCTTGCCCATTTTTTAGCATTTCTATCATTTCTTCATGTGTGCCTGCTACAATATAATTAAGTCTTACATTGTATTCATCAGCAAATTTATTCATGATTTCATATTCAAAACCCATTAATTCACCACGCCATAAAAAATAGGTTTCTGGGCTATTTCGTGTAATCACTCTTAATGGCTTTTTCTCTTTCCTTAGCGTTAAAAAGTCAGTTTGACGTTTAGGCGATCTCACTTCGAGAAGATGTTGAACTGAGATGAACTCATTAAGTGCTCGTAAAAAGGACTTATTACCTAAATTAGTTGCCCAGGCTAATTCGATAGACTCAGGTAAAGTAAAAACAATTTCTATATCCGTTTGATAAGACTTCATTACATCGAAAGCTAAACCATCAATAACCGTGTATTTAATTTCACCGTCTTCAATTTTATGGGCTAACTGCTCAGAAGTTAATGGCTTGGGTAGAATATTAACTTTCCAATGCGGAAATTCTCTATTTATTTGATCGATATACGAAGAACCAGCAGGGATATCAACGGCAATAACGTCATTAATATTGAATTTATTTTGAACTTCTTTTTTAACTTTGCTTTTTTTGTCCGTTACATGAGAGCGTGAAATAACAACTTCATTATCTCTTAATAAAGGATAAGTAAAGGCAAATTTCTTAGCCCTGTCTTTGGTTTTAGTTAAGTGTCTAGGAAGGATATCTGCTTCGAAGTTGTTGAGTAAATCAAACATAGCATTTAAAGAGTTTGCTTTGACCCACTTAACTTCTAAACCATGATTTTTAGCAAAAACCTCTAGCAACTCTGTATGATATGCACTACTTGTAGCTTGAGTTGCTAGCGCGGTACGAGTTTCCCAGTTCAATTTTAACGCGATGATATACCCTGATTTTTTGATCTCTTCCCAGGTTCGAAAAGTACTTCTTTTAACGTCTATGTTTTTGGTGTCTTCTGATTCTTCGCTAAAGAGCGTACTCTCTT
>CAWVWK010000248.1:0-3304 GCA_963933725.1 uncultured Colwellia sp. | reverse complement strand
CAAAGCGCAAAAAGTTTTGAGCTGTAAGCTTTAAGTTAAAAGCTGTAAGCTATAAGCTGTAAGCTAGGTCAAGTGACAAGCCCGTTTTGCTTGTAGGTGAGGATTTATCCTTACAAGCAAAGCGCATCAAGTTAAAAGCTGTAAGCCTCGAGCTTCTCCCGAGGAATAACGTAATAGAATTGGTATAAGCTTTAATGCTTAAATAGAAATCGATATAATAGCGCCAATTTTTCGTTACCTTAAATAAGTTTAATATGTCTGATTATGATTTAAGATTTGGTGGTATCACCCGTTTATATGGCCAAAAAGGCGCGTTACTTTTAAAACAATCGCACTTTTGTGTTGTTGGTATTGGTGGTGTTGGTTCATGGGTTGCTGAGGCACTTGCAAGAAATGGTGTAGGCCAAATCACGTTAATCGATTTAGATGACTTGTGTATAACCAATACTAACCGTCAAATACATGCACTTACTTCAACCATTGGCATGAGTAAAGTCGAGGTAATGGAAACAAGAATTTTAGAAATTAACCCTGAATGTAAAGTAACAGCTGTCGAAGACTTTGTCACGACAGGAAATTTGAATGATTTATTTGACTCCTCTTTTGACTACGTTATAGACGCCATTGACTCTGTTAACATCAAAACATTAATGATTGCACACTGTAAACGGCACAAGATCCCTTTAATCACCATAGGTGGTGCAGGTGGACAAGTCGATCCAAGCCAAATACAAATGGCTGATTTAAGTAAAACTTATCAAGATCCCTTACTTGCAAAAGTTAAAAACCAATTGAGAAGAGAATTTAACTTCCCCAGAGCCGACGTTAAAAAAGCGAGTAAAAGAAAGTTTGGTATTGAAGCTGTTTTCTCAACTGAGCAACTGCGATACCCTGATAGCGATGGCGAGGTCTGCTTATCTAAACAAACCGAGACTGAAGGTGAAAATGGTCGTGCCATTAAACTCGATTGTACTTCTGGGTTTGGCTCGACAACGCATGTCACAGCTAGTTTTGCATTTTTTGCTGTTGGTCGAGCTATTGATCGTTTACTGCATAAAGCTAAGTTTAAAACCGAATAAGACGCAGATAAACAGATCGCGGAATATTATTAAGCGCTTCTTTTAGCCAATGTTTTGATTTTTTCAACAATAGCTAATATACCATTTCCTCTCGATGGACTAAGGTGTCGCATTAAGCCAAGCTCTGTAAAATATTTATCTATGTTAAAAGCCTTTATTTGTGATGGTGATAAGCCATCATACGCTGAAAGAATAATCACTAATAAGCCGCGAATTAATTTAGCATCGCTATCCGCTTCAAAGCGAATTTTATGGTGTTCATCTTTTTCAGCAAGCAACCAAGCTTTACTTTCACATCCAGCAATTAATGAGTCATCTGTCCTTTTATCTTGCGAAAGCCTCGCCAGTTTCTTACTCATTAACATAATAATGCGATGACGCTCATCCCAGCCTTTGGTTTCTGAAAAAGTGTGAATGATGTCCTGCGTCGTTGGGTAATTTCTTTTGATAGTTTGTTTTACAACATTGTTATCTACTAAAACATTGCTCCCTTCTATAGTCTGACTACTTTTAGACAAGCTTATCGTTTGAGAGGCTAAAGTGTCTTCCAAATCACTATAAATAATACTTTTTAGGGCATTGATGAAGTAATCAACTTCATTAAAAGTATTATATAAAGCAAATGAAACCCTTATACACCCATCAAGGTGTAATAACTCCATCAATGGCATAGCACAATGATGTCCGCTGCGTATAGCAACCCCCATACTATCCAAAGTACTGGTTATATCATGATTATGAAACCCTTTAACGATAAACGAGATAACGGGTATATCAGGCTTTTTTTCTACAATAAACGCCACTTCAGGTAACTGACTTAAAGCATCATAACAATATTTGGTAAGCTGTGTTTCATAGTCAGAAGTCTGTTGTTCATCAAGCGATTTAACTAACTTAATCGCTTTATCAAAAGCAACTACCCCAGCTATATTTGGAGTACCTGCTTCAAACTTGAAAGGCAGTTGATTAAAAGTAGTATGCTCATTAAAGCTTACTTTTTTAATCATTTCACCCCCACCTTGGTACGGTGGCATTTTCTCTAGCAACTGCTTTTTACCATAAAGAACGCCTACACCTGTAGGTCCATACATTTTATGTGCTGAGAAAACATAAAAATCGCAATCTAATGCTTTTACATCAACAGATAAATGAGTAACAGCTTGAGCACCATCAATAAGTGTTAACGCGCCTACTTGTTTTGCTTTTGCGATAATTTGTTCGATGGGGTTAATTTTTCCGATAACATTAGAGATATGAGCGCAGCAAACAATTTTTGTCTTGCTCGATATTACTGTATCGAGTGAGGATAAATCTAGACAGCCTGTCTCATCAATAGGGAGAACTTTAATTTTTGCCCCTGTTGTTTGCGCAACAAGTTGCCAGGGCACAATATTCGCATGATGTTCACTAGCTGAAATAACAATTTCATCACCTACATCAAAAAGAAACCTGCCTAAGCTCGTCGCAACTAAATTAATGCTTTCTGTTGAACCTTTAGTCCATATAATTTCTTCAATAGATTGTGCATTTATAAAATCTTTAACTGACTCTCGGCTTTTTTCAAACGCGCTTGTCGCTTTCATACTTAAGGCATGCGAAGCCCTATGAACATTGGCATTTTTTGTGGTGTAATACTGATGATATGCCGATAGAACGCTATTCGGCTTTTGCGTTGTCGCGGCGTTATCTAAATAAACCAAAGGTGTTTTATTTCCTGCGTTACTCTGGCTCTCTTCACAAAGCTGTGTTGATAAAAGTGGAAATAAAGCTCTAAACTCGTTAACTGAAAAGGCTTGTTTAATGGACATAAAGGGAAACTAATTAGAAAAAGTAATGCTGAAAAAGATGCAAAGGTTGGCTGTTTAACCTTTGCATTCGTTCAGATGGTTAATGACAATGTATTCATTGTGAAAGAATAAGTAAGCTCAACTAGCTCAGCTTACTTTTCGCTTCAACAACCTTATCAAAGTCTAAGCCAAGTTCGTCTACCGCATCTTTGATCAAGCTAGGATCTGTCATTAACATCATCATAATGCTTTGAATTTTTTCAGTAGGAATTCCTAAAGCTTGCACTGTAGCCATAGCAGTAATTGGGTTGTCGGTAAGTGATTGAAAAACTTCTTTTATTTTTTCATCACTGACATTATATTCTTTTAGTGTTTCGATTATTGGGTTCATTTGGGACCTTAAATTTAAAAATGCTATAAAACTATAATATAAAAGAC
>CAWVWK010000247.1:0-3307 GCA_963933725.1 uncultured Colwellia sp. | reverse complement strand
AAGCCAAGACACAAGCCCGTTTGTTTTACCAAATTTCACACCTGAAGAAACAACATCCACTCCCTAGTGACTCTCTGCTAGATAGTAGTTTCGATGTCTCATTAAGTCGAGCACAGCAATGCCTTCAGGGAATAACACAATAAATGGCTTCATAGAGATTAATTATTCTATTATCCTATTTAATCTTAATATAAAACATCGCCACAAACCTGAACGATACAACCCAAATAGTTTGTAAATGTTTTTATCAATAGATCCTGCTGAAATTGAAAGCTTAATAGCTCCCATAGTGCTTATTTATGGTATTAAACGTTATGATGCCGTGAACGATTTAATACATTAAGTTTAAAAATAACGTCATTGAATTAGAAGTAACAAGAAGTTATTATGTTTGTAATTAGTTGGCGTCGTTTGATGAGGTAATTCAATATTAAACATGTGCCGTCAGCCACCCCTATCTTCCATTTTATCCATAACAGAAGTAACGTAACCTATGAAAGAAAGTTCTGATGAAATCACGTTAAGTAGTTCCTTTACCCTAGCTAATGGTGAAGTCATTAAAAATAGATTATTTAAATCGGCGATGAGCGAGCAGTTAGGCACTAAACATCATCAACCCACAAAGGGCTTAACTACCTTGTATGGACGCTGGGCAAAAGGCGGTATTGGTTTAGCTATTACCGGTAATATCATGATTGATAGAACAGCACTTGGGGAGCCAAAAAATGTGGTTTTAGATGAACAAAGTGATTTAGCTCCATTTAAGCAGTGGGCTGAAGCAGGCAAACAAGGTGGAGCAAAAATTTGGCCTCAGCTAAATCATCCAGGCAAGCAAATTCCAAGTTATATTTGTGAAGAGCCAGTAGCGCCCTCTGCCGTGTCACTTGGACGTGGCTTAGAAAAGGGGTTTAATTTACCTAAAGCTCTTATAGAAGAAGAAATACTCGATATTATTGAAAAGTTTGCGACTAGTGCTAAATTAGCTAAAGAAGCAGGTTTTACAGGCGTTCAAATTCATGGTGCGCATGGCTATTTAGTGAGTCAGTTTTTATCTTCTCGCCATAACCAACGCGAAGATGATTGGGGCGGTAGCTTAGAAAACAGAATGCGTTTTGTTCTATCTGTTTATAAAGCAATACGTGAACAGGTTGGCGATGCGTTCCCTATCGGTATTAAGCTTAATAGTGCCGATTTTATGAAAGGCGGTTTTACTGAGGACGAGTCAATGCAGGTAGTACAAAGCTTAAGTGATGCGGGCATCGATCTTATTGAAATATCGGGCGGTACTTATGAAAGCCCTTCAATGATGGGCAGTAAGGACAAAAAAGGAGAAAACACTCCGACAGTAAAAGAAAGCACGTTAAAACGCGAAGCTTACTTCATGGATTATATGGAAAAAGTACGCAAGCTGGTTAAAACGCCATTGGTTGTTACTGGAGGTTTTAGAAGTGGTCCTGCTATGAATGAAGCGCTGCAATCAGGTGCTACCGATTTTATAGGTGTTGCCAGAACGATGGCCGTTGACCCTGAGTTCCCTAATAAATTAATTGCTAATAATGAACATGCGATGCCATTAGAAGTGCCAACAACTGGTAAACCTGCCTTAGATAATATGGGCATGGTAGGCCTTGTTTGGTATGAACATCAAATGTGGCGTCTAGCGAAAGGAAAAGAAGCTAAACCAAACTTAAGTGCATTAGGTGTCGTTTTGAAAACGATATTAAGCGCGGGCGTATATTCGTTTAAAAAGCGTAGAGCCTAACAAATAGTATCTATAGACTCAGACCAGGAAGTTTATAATAAATGTAAACTTCCTATCCTCCCCCTATATCCTTGAATTTAAAATTCTTTACTTCGATTAATTATTTTAATCTACTATTTGTAGCTTACTCACTTTTAATCGTTGCAATTATTTTTTGCTGTTTGTCCTGTAATTGAGAAAGCAATATTACCCTTCTTTTATCTGAACTATCACTCTGGTGATTTATTAATTCTTATCTATACTTTAAATAGCAAGCAAATACAAAAACATATAACACATAAACGGGTTCATTCATGAAAGGTATCATTTTTTCAGAATTTTTAGATCTTGTAGAAAACATTTTTGGTCTAGAAGTTTGTCAAGATATGCTCGACGAAAATAGCGATAAAGGCATTTATACATCAGCAGGTACATATAATCATGAAGACTTAGTAAAGCTTATCGTGTCATTAAGTAAGCTAACTAATATTAGTGTTGAAGACTTGCAAAAAGTCTATGGTAAGTCGGTATTTATTAACTTACTTGCTAGCATGCCAGAGTTAAAGATCACTTCGAACTCTGCATTTGAATTTATTACCCAAGTAGAAGAATATATTCATTTTGAAGTAAAGAAATTATACAGTGATGCAAAGCCGCCTAAATTTGAACTTATCTCAAATACAGAATATGAAATGGTGCTCGATTATATATCTGCAAGATGTTTCTCTCATGTTTGTTTTGGTCTTATTGAAGGTTGCGCTGAGCACTTTAAAGAGAATATTGAAATAGAGATGAAGCCAATTGAGGCTGATGGCTCGCATGTAAGATTTACATTAAAGAAAGTTTAATTAAGCTTTTCTAGTTGTTCATTGAAACTTTTTAAATCATGTAGAGGCTTTTATATGAATAATCTCAAAACAATTGAGTTGCTTAAAAAAAAGATTTTACGAGAACAAAGTACAAGGAAAGCGGCCGAACAGTTATTAGAGCAAAAAAGTACAGAGCTATTTTATGCTAAGCAGCAATTAGAGGATTTATTAGAAGTTGTTACAGAAAAAGCAGCACAAGATGAGAAACTCATTGAATTTAAAAATGAGTTGGAAACAATTCTACTTACTTATAGTGCGCTTTTTCTTCAATCTGTCCCAGATGACTCACTAGTACAAAAACTTCTTAGAGATCTAAGTTACATCAAAAGTATAAAATTAGTTTATTTTTATTGTTCATTAAAACTTCTAAGTAATCAATTCTTGCAAGCTGGTGAAAGCTGTAAATTTGATGAATGCACGCCAACAGATCAAGACTTTCTATGGTTAGGAGGAAACACTCAGTTAGCTATTCGCATTACTGTAGATAAAAAAACGGTAGGTGTTATGCACTTTGTTTTTCAACGAAAGCCTTATAAACGTTGGTTAAGTACGATAGAAAAGCAATGTTGTTTAATAGTTGAAATGATTGGCATCGCTTTTCATCGCCAACTGTTATTGAATACCACAATTGAAGAAAAACTTAGAGCAGAAAAGTCTGACAGATTAACTCGTGACTTTGTTGCCATGATTAACCATG
>CAWVWK010000246.1:0-3394 GCA_963933725.1 uncultured Colwellia sp. | reverse complement strand
ACCAGTGACCCCCGCCTTGTAAGGGCGGTGCTCTCCCAACTGAGCTAATCGCCCATAATTATTTATCTACAGCTTTAGTATTGGTGGGCGATACTGGGCTTGAACCAGTGACCCCCGCCTTGTAAGGGCGGTGCTCTCCCAACTGAGCTAATCGCCCAATACTAAATTTAGTAACAAAGAATTCCTGCTTAGCAGTCGTTGCTTCGATGGGGCGTATTATAGGGAGAACAAAAAAACTGTCAACAAAAAAGAGTGTTTTTTTTATAAATTTATCAAAAATATGATTGTGTGCTGATTAAGTGTTCATCTTGTCGTTTTTATCTACAATAAATGATAATAAAACGATAGAGCGTTTTATTTAAATGACTTCTTGAGTGAATACTTACCGGAAAAGGTGTTTTCTTTTGCTAGCCCTGATAAAATACGCAAAAATTTATACACCGTTAATTTTCTGTACTTTTTAGAGTACTTTTTACCGAATATTATACACATTACAGTGAGAACATTATGAGCTTAACAACACGCTTTGCCCCAAGTCCAACTGGTTACCTACATGTTGGTGGTGCGCGTACTGCCCTTTATAGCTGGTTATATGCCCAGAAAAATGGTGGCGATTTCATTCTTAGAATTGAAGATACCGATTTAGAACGTTCAACGCAAGCTTCTGTTGATGCAATTATGGACGGAATGAACTGGTTAAACTTAGCTTGGACTCACGGCCCTTATTATCAAACAAAACGATTTGATCGTTATAAAGAAGTTATTGCTCAATTATTAGATAGCGGACATGCTTATCGTTGTTACTGTACAAGCGAAGAAGTTGAGGCAATGCGCGAAGAAGCAAAAGCGCAAGGCGAAATTGAAAAGTACAATGGCATGTGGCGTGAGCGTACCGATTATCCAGAAGATAAGCCTTATGTTATTCGCTTTAAAAACCCAATTGGTGGTGACGTTGTTATCAACGATATGGTTAAGGGTGACATTACCATTAGTAATGATCAACTTGACGATTTAATTATTGCTCGTTCAGACGGTACGCCTACTTATAATTTAACCGTTGTGGTTGATGACTGGGATATGAAAGTAACTCATGTTGTTCGTGGCGATGACCATGTTAGTAATACTCCTAAGCAAATTAATATTTTAAAAGCTTTAGGTGCTGAATTACCTATTTATGCTCATATCCCAATGATTTTAGGTGATGATGGTAAGCGTCTATCTAAGCGTCACGGTGCAGTGGGTGTTATGCAATACCGCGATGATGGCTACTTACCTGAAGCCTTACTAAACTACTTAGTACGTTTAGGTTGGTCTCATGGTGATCAAGAAATATTCTCTCGTGAAGAAATGATTGAATTATTCGACTTAAAAGATTGTAACCGCGCACCTTCAGGTTTTAACACAGATAAACTTATTTGGGTTAACCAACATTACATGAAGACAATGGATCCTGAATACGTAGCTAGCCATTTAGAGTGGCATATGAACGAGCAAGGAATCAATACTGAAAATGGTCCAGCATTAGCAGAAATCGTTAAAGTTCAAGCTGACAGAGTAAAAACTCTTAAAGAAATGGCACAAATATCACGCTATTTCTACGAAGACTTTACTGAGCTTGATGCCAAAGCGGTTAAAAAACATTTGCGTCCTGTGGTAAAAGAGCCATTATTATTAGTAAAAGATAAGCTTGCCAATTTAACACAGTGGACTCCAGAGCTTATTCATATAGCCATTAACGATACAGCGCAAGAATTAGAAGTTGGTATGGGTAAAGTAGGTATGCCTTTGCGTGTTGCAGCGACAGGTGATGGTAACTCGCCTTCATTAGATGTAACACTTGCTTTACTTGATAAAGACAAAGTATTAGCGCGTATCGACCAAGCACTTGTTGTGGTGGAAGAGCGTATCGCTAACTCGTAATGTCGTTTTAAATCTATTAGTGGTGCTTTTCTGAATACGGTTAAAAGCACCTAATAGACTTACAAAAATAACTTACAATGTTTAATGTAAATTATGATACAAATAGATAAATAAATTAAATGGTAAAAGCATAATGATTGGAGAAATGAGTGCAATTTAGTGACATGTCTTTAGAGCGAAAATTAATGGCGGCTGTTGAACATATGGGCTTTGAAGCACCTACCGAAATTCAACAACAAGCAATACCTGTAGCAATGCAGGGGCATGATTTGATCGCGTCATCCAAAACAGGCTCTGGCAAAACACTCGCATTCTTAATTCCAGCTCTGCAAAGACTACATAATAATAGGGCGCTTTCTAAACGTGACCCAAGAGTGCTTATTTTAACGCCAACTCGTGAGCTTGCGAAACAGGTTTTTAATCAGTTAAGATTATTTACATCAGGTACGCAATTTAAAGCGGTACTTATTCTTGGCGGTGAAAACTTTAACGACCAAGTTAAGGTGCTTGAAAAAGACCCTCATTTTATCGTAGCCACACCTGGGCGTTTAGCCGATCACTTATCGCAAGGCCACTTTTACCTAAATGGCTTAGAAATGCTTATTTTAGATGAAGCAGACCGTATGCTTGATTTAGGCTTCTCTAAACAGTTAACTCAAATAAATAAAGCGGCTGACCACAGAAAACGCCAAACATTGTTGTTTTCAGCAACGCTTGATCATGCGCAAGTAAACGAATTTGCTTTAGAGTTATTAAAGAAACCTAAACGTATTGCCATAGGCAGTGCCTTTACCGAGCATAAAGATATAAATCAGCGATTTTATTTAGCTGATAACTTAGAGCATAAAGAAAAACTATTAAGTTATTTTTTAGCGAGTGAAACCTATCAGCAAGTTATTATTTTTACCGCAACAAGAAGTGATACAGATCGCTTAGCAGGGATGTTAAACGACAGTGCTTTATCTGATAATAAAATAAGTGCGGTGGCGTTAAGTGGTGAGCTAAATCAAAGCCAACGTAATCAAATTATGGATGGCTTTAGTAAAGGTCAGCAAAAAATACTGGTTACTACAGATCTTGCTTCTCGAGGTTTAGATCTCGTTAACGTTTCCCATGTTGTGAACTTTGATATGCCAAAACATGCAGAGGAATTTGTTCACCGTATTGGTAGAACAGGGCGTGCTGGCACAAAAGGTGATGCTATAGCGTTTGTGGGCCCTAAAGACTGGTTAAGCTTTAAAAATGTTGAAGGTTTATTAGAAGAAACCATTCAGTTTGATTCTTTTCAAGGACTTAAAGCGAAATTTCAAGGTTTAAAACCGAAAAAGGCGAAAGCTAAAACATCGACCTCGGTTAAGCAAGTATCTAAAAAAGCTGTTGAGCAAAAAGTTCGAAAAGCGCCTAAGAAAACTTTTCATGCAGCCAAAGATGTTGGCGATATGCGTATTATAAAACGTAAAAAGCCACTGTCAGC
>CAWVWK010000245.1:0-3395 GCA_963933725.1 uncultured Colwellia sp. | reverse complement strand
CGGGCATTAAGCTTAATGTTAAAATAAAAAATAGTCCTGAATAAATAGCTAAAATAGGCAACCATTTAAAGCGGAGAGCTTTAACAGATAATACTATCGCTTCTGCTGGCTTCATTTTCTTTTCTATAATCAAGGGTAAGGTAACTGACAGAACTACCGCTAAAAAGATTCCTGGAATGACAAAAAGTTGGAAACCTATACTGATTAATAACGAGGTCATTAGTGCACATAAAGCGACCCAACTTGCTCTATTTAAAAAACTGAAAATAAGTGAGTATTGGGTTTTCATTTTAACAGCGTGTAATACACCAAGCATTTCTACACCGGCAATAAATGGCGCGAGAAAAACGGTAACTATAATTTTTAGCACCATCCCTGCTTCTGGATCATTAAGCACCGCCTCAATACCGCCAACACTGCTGCTTAATACATAGGAAATGGTCATCCCAAGTATTAAAGTAAGAAAGACAGCAATGTTAATAGAAACGCGAGATTTTTTGGTACTTTGCCATGCCTCTGACAAAATTTCTTTAACATTTATGGTGTAGTTCCCTTTTAAAGCACTCTCTACACTACCACCTATTTGATTTACTGACATGTTATTCGACAAAACAAACCCATTAACTGAACTGAAATTTAGATGCCGCATTATAGCGTAACTCTTACGATTTAAGCTATTCTAATTTTACAACGGTGCTTTGGCATGTAAAACACCTTACATTACTATATAAGTAATCTGATGAACTTGTTTTATGAGGTTACTTAACTTGCTGAAGCTCCTTCTTTAGATTTATAAGCCGAGCCCTGGTTAGTTAATCAAAAAAGATTAAATGAATAGCAAGAAGTAATAAAATTGCCCCCATTACCCTATCTAAAAGGTAACCGTGTCGATTTAACACTTCACTGACTTTCTGATGAGTTAACAGGTAAGACAATAAAATAAACCAAGAGGCCGTAGCAAATACCATATACAAGCCATAGCTTAACTTCATTGCCAAAGCTGTATCGTGAGGAATGACTAACGAAAATAAGCTCACGAAAAACAGTGTTGCTTTCACATTGAGTCCGTTAATTAAAAAACCCGTTAAAAAAGCTTTTAATGATGTTTGATGATCCTCTTTACTGTGTTGACTTGATATCCCTACTCCTTTTAATTCTGTCGGTTCAATACCCGTTTTAATCGAATCACTTTTTGTTGTTTTTTTTGCGCGTAAGCCATGCCATGCAACATAACAAAAATAAGCAGCAGCAATATATTTTAAGCCAATAAATAACCTTTCATCACTGGCAATCAATAAACCAATCCCTACTATAGAATAAGTAACATGGAGCATGATACCTGCTGAAATACCAAGGCTAGTGTATATGGCTACTTTACGATTGTATCGAATACTTTGCTTTACAATAATGGCAAAATCCGGTCCTGGGCTTGCTACGGCAAAAAAGTGTACAACAGCGATAAGTAAAAACTGCTCAAAATAATTCACAAGAACTCTCTATTATAGGTAAAGGGGATTTTATGGCTATTTAGCGTGAATACGCTCTAACACTGATCTAAAGAAATTGGCACCTTTTTCATGTGCTAACTCAATGTTGTCTTCAGGTATTTGTTCTGGGTTCTTAAAAACAGACAAGACTTTTGCCATACTTTCTTCTCTAATGAGGTGTAACATAGGATAAGGTGAGCGGTTGGTAAAGTTTGCAGGATCGTCATAAGCTTCGCCTTCAAAGCAATAATCTGGATGCATTGTAGCGAGTTGGAATTGGCCTTCAAAACCAGATGTTTCAATTAAATCTTGAGCTAAGTCAACTAGATCTAGATAACGTTCAAAACTTTTAAAGCCTTGCTCATAAATAATTAAGCTTGTTTCTATACTGCTATCGTTTTGTAATAATTGGCACTGTGCATCTAACTCAACCAATGCATTTTTTACTTTTACTTGCTCTGAGACGTGATAGCGAATTGTGTTATTAACAAACTCTTTTTTTGCGAAAGGGCAAAAATTTAAACCGATAATTATTTCTTCAATCCAGGCTTTAGTTGCCGTTGTTATTCTGTTTTCTGGTTGTTCCATCTTGGTCTCTTTTAAGCCTGGTCTGCATAATTTGGCTTCATTTAAACTATTGTAGAGTGTTACTTTGCATGATATTACTTAGGAAGCTATTACTTAGCTGTGCTTTGCTGTAATTGCCACATAGTATAATACGCTCCTTTAGCTTCTAGCAATTTATGATGCGTGCCTTGTTCAACTATATTGCCTTTATTCATAACAATAATATTGTCACTGTCAACAATAGTAGATAAACGATGAGCGATAACAAGACTTGTTCTATCTTTAGTGACTTCATTAATGGCTTTTAAAATAGCTTGTTCTGAATGGCTGTCTAAAGATGAAGTTGCTTCATCAAAAATTAAAATTTCTGGGTTTTTTAGAATAGTTCTAGCTATTGCAACGCGTTGTTTCTCTCCCCCTGAAAGTTTTAGTCCTCTCTCCCCTACTTTTGTATTTAACCCTTCAGGTAAGCCTTCTACAAAATTGGTTAAATTTGCCATCTCTATCGCTTTAGTGATCGCTTCATCTGTAGCTTTTGGGTCGCCGTAACGAACATTTTCATATAAAGAGTCATTAAAGAGTACAGTATCTTGCGGAACAATACCTATGTGTTTTCTCAATGAATGTTGCGTTATGTCATTTATTTTTTGATCATCAATACAAATATAACCACTATTAACATCATAAAAGCGAAATAGTAGTTTCACTAAGGTCGACTTTCCAGAGCCACTTTCTCCTACAACAGCGACCTTTTGACCACCCTCAATACAAAAGGAAAGATCATCGATGATTTGTCGTTGTTCGTGGTATTTAAAATTAACCTTATTAAAGTCTATTTTTGCTACCTTTATCTCGAGGTCTTGTGCATTTTCTTTATCAGTTATGTTTGGCTTTTTATCTAATAAACCAAATAAATTCTCGATATTGGCTAACGAGCCTTTTATTTCTCTATAAACAAAACCTAGAAAGTTTAAAGGCATAAAAATTTGCATCATAAAGGCATTAATTAAAACAAAGTCACCTAACGTCATTGTGCCTTGGCTTACATTAAATGCAGCTAATGCCAGCATAGATGTCATTGAAAGTGCAACAATTAGCGCCTGACCTCCATTTAGGGCAAAAAGCGAATAACGATTTTTTATTTTAGCCTCTTCCCATTCTGCCAACTGCTTATCATAAGCTTTAGCTTCATACTGCTCGTTGGTAAAATACTTAACCGTTTCATAATTGAGCAGACTATCTATTGCCCGAGTATTAGTAGTAGAGTCAGCTTTATTTGCCGCTCTTACAAAACGAGTTCTTAATTCTGTAGCAAAAACTGAGTATGTAATATATGTCACG
>CAWVWK010000244.1:0-3399 GCA_963933725.1 uncultured Colwellia sp. | reverse complement strand
TACTCAATGAAGATGGCACCATGGCGCGTCGTGATGATCTTGAAATTATTGCGAAAAAACATGGTATTAAAATGGGCACAATCGCCGATTTAATTGAGTATCGTAATGCTAACGAAACAACGATTGAACGTATTTCACAATGTAAACTGCCTACAGCTTTCGGCGAATTCGATCTCACTGTCTTTAAAGATACCATTGATGGCCAAGCACACTTTGCCTTGACCAAAGGTGAAATAAACGCTGATAAGCCAACACTGGTTAGAGTACATTTAGAAAATACTTTTAGAGACTTATTGTTTAGTCAGCGTGAAAGTGTTGCTAAATGGCCAATGAGTAGTGCATTAGAGCGTATTTCTAAAGAAGGTGGCGTTTTAGTATTATTGGGTAAGCACGAGTCTCCAACCGAACTTATTAACCTTGTTGAAAAGTATGCAAAAATTGATGCTGGCGAAACCGTTAAAGAAGTAAGTCGCCATGTTGGCTCTCGTAATGTGGGTGTTGGCTCTCAAATTTTGTCAAACCTTGGTGTTGGTAAAATGCGCTTGTTAAGCTCACAAACTAAGTATCACTCACTTTCTGGTTTTGGTTTAGAAGTGGTTGAATACATCGCTGAATAGGTTGAAAACTAATCACATAAATATTTAAGCTGCACCTGAAGTTATTTGGGGCAGCTTTTTTTGTCTTAGTATGTCCTCCTAATAGGATAAAAATACCACACTTTTTTAGATAAAGATGTGATTAAATTTACTGCTATTTTCATATGACTTTTGTTATTATCAATTGATAAAAACAAAATTCATTGGTAGTAATTCCTTGTCAGTTAAGAAGAAAAGTAGAGAAATTCATAAATGGTTGATGCTGTTTATGGGGCTTCAGTTTATCGTCTGGTCAGCGACAGGCTTGTATATGGTCTCTATGGATATCGATTATATTCATGGCGATACATTAGTAAATACTCAACCAAATGAATTAACAAATAAAGATGCTGAGCAAGTTCAATATACTCTAAAAGTCTTGTTTAAAAAGTTTCCCAAAGCCCATGAGTTAGAGTTAACAAAGTTACTTGACCACCCTGTATATCGTTTTAAAGATATCGATACACTAACCCATAAGACAATTCAAAGGCTTGTAGATGCTGAAAGTGGTGACGTTCTTTCCCCCCTATCAAAACAGCAGGCAGGATTAATAGCCAGAAACGCATTATCATCAAATCTGGCTAAAGCTAACCCTTCATTTAAAAGTATTACTTATATCGATAAAAAACCACCGTTTGAATTAAGTTCAAGACATCTGCCTGTTTGGCGATTAGATTTAACGGGGTTACAAAGTGCTAGTTTATATGTTGGTGTGAATAACGGTTTAATTGTCACTAAAAGGCATAACGCGTGGAGGTTATTTGATTGGATGTTTCGTTTCCATATTATGGATTACAGCACGGGAGATGTTAGTAATAACCTTCTTTTAATATTCACAGTGCTGTCATTATTAGCAAGTTTAACCGGGCTTTTTCTTATTTACTTTAAATTATTACAACCAATATTAAAAAGAGTGGGTCGTTATGAAAACGATTAAATTTCTCCATAAATGGGTGTCCCTAATCTTAGCAATACAATGCTTTATTTGGTTGGGGAGTGGTTTGTATTTTAATTTAATGGACTCTAAGAAAGTCAGTGGAAATCAATATAGGGTCAGCAAACAAGAAAATAAAAGCTTTGATAAACAAAAAATCATTGAACCTAGTCAGGTTTTACAGAAGCTACCGAAAGATAAAAACATATATAATTTAAAGCTTATTTCATTGCTAGGTAAGCCTTATTATTTAATGAATGAGCATAAAGCTTTATATCCTCATCAATTGAATGAACATCAATTAATCAATGCAATATCGGGTGAAAACACTGTGATTAACCAGACATTTGCACAAAGTATTGCGCTGGCAACATACACAGGCAAAGGGCGTGTTATCTCAATAAAGCAGCAGTTACCCCCAATAGACGGTTTTTATAAAGAAGAGAATACTCTATGGGAAGTGAATATTGATGATGATCGCAATACCAGTATTTACCTTGATGCAAGTTCTGGTAGGCTTGTTGGCCACGTTAATGATGACAAACGATTTGCAGACTTTTTCTTTATGCTCCATTTTATGGATTATGGTTTGTGGGAAACCTCAAGGACTGGTTTGTTTAACAATGGTGTTATTATCATGTTAGGTTTTTTGATGTTGTTACTATGTTTAACTGGCTGTATTTGGGTCGTTGATGCTTTTCGAATGCCTCACCGAAAGAAGATAGTTTAGATATCTCATCGAATTACACGGGTTTCACGAATAATAAACACCACCTTTGATTAAATCGGCGTAGGTTGGCCTTTAGGTTTACAAAACGAATATATCTTGGTGGGTCTGGGTGACATGAAGGATTGATCGTTTTGATAACATTCTTTTAGAAACACGGCTTGGCATATGCTGAAATCTCTTTGCGCTGCGCTTGTAAGCCTGAAGGCTCACCTACAACGATACGTCCTATCTTTCCTTGATGTTTTAAGTAAAGCGGACTTATGTCGTATCAAACTTAAAGCTTACAGCTTATAGCTTATAGCTTATAGCTTATAGCTTATAGCTTACAGCTGTTCTTTCTGATTCGTATTGCTATGGTCAGACCGCCCTAATAAGCATATAGGGTATGTTCTAAAGCTATATTGAAAAAAAAAAACAATTTATTGAACTTTTTACGTATTTTATAAAGCAAAGTAAAAAAAGTTGTGTTAAACTTCATTTGCGTTGAGTTCTTGTGTTACAGATGAAGGTTAATATTGACTTTTGTTGTAGGTTTTAAATTTCAGAAAAAGATTGTTAGTTTTATTGGTTAATGGTCACTGATGTACTTAAATATTCTACACAAACAGATTTAGGCAATGCAAACTGATTGTTTGAACAGTGTGTGTCGAATATGGTTTGTTTCCTTTCTCTTCCTGTACTACTTACGGTAGAGGGCATTTACTCGGGTAAAAACGGTTTTAGTTAAAGGGAATCGCTCTTTAACGGAACTACAATATATTATTATGATTACGGGAAAATGTTAGTATGTCTGATTCAGTTACTGGTAAAGTTAAATTTTTCAACGAAACTAAAGGTTTTGGTTTCATCGAGCAAGAAAATGGTCCTGACGTGTTTGTTCACTTCAGCGCTATCTCAGGAGACGGTTTCCGTACTCTTACAGACGGTCAAGCAGTATCTTTCAGCGTTAAACAAGGCCAAAAAGGTCCTGAAGCTGAAAACGTTGTTGCTCTTTAATTTTGACTTTGTCAGTTCTTACGCTTAAGTAAGACAGCAAAAAATAAATTAATAAAAACAAGGAAAGCGAAAGCTATCCTTGTTTTTTTTTGTCTTTTATTTTT
>CAWVWK010000243.1:0-3436 GCA_963933725.1 uncultured Colwellia sp. | reverse complement strand
TTGGTCATTCTTTTTAATAAAGCCTTAGAAAAAAACCTTAATGATATGACTGACCTGAACCATAAAAAGCGAGTAACTAGGCCTGTGTTGCATAAAAAGCGCTAAGGTAGAATATTCAGGTTGACTTTATTTAACTAAAGTCGTTAGAGTAAGCGCTCTATAAAAAAGAGACATCATAATTAAATACATAAAAGTGTTCGAGAGATTTGTATTTCTAACACTTATAAAACAGAGCAGGTAACAAAGTGAGCAATAAACTAGATTTAAACGAAATAAGAAAAGAAATCAGCACATTAGATCAAGATTTATTAACACTTTTTGCTAAACGCCGTGCTTTAACCCTTAACGTGGCTAAAAGTAAAGTACAACAAATACGCCCTATCCGTGATCCACAGCGAGAACAAGAGCTACTTATTCGACTAGTTAAACAGGGTAAAGAATTAGGCCTTGATGCGCATTATGTAACTAAAGTTTTTCATACGATTATTGAAGACTCTGTTTTAAATCAGCAAGCTTATTTACAAAGCTTAGCCAACCCACTTTTACAAATGCCAACAGTAAGTGTCGCTTTTTTGGGTGATAAAGGCTCATACAGTTACCTTGCCAGCCATCGTTACTTTTCAAGGCGTGCTGAAAAAATTATTGAGTCGGGATGTAGTAATTTCCAAGAAATTTTTCAACAAGTTGAATCTGGGCAAGTTGATTATGGTATGTTGCCTGTGGAGAACACTAGCTCTGGTAGTATTAATGAAGTATACGATTTACTACAGCATACTAATTTATCTATTGTCGGTGAAATCACCCAACCTGTTGAGCACTGTTTATTAAGTGCAACCGCAACTCGCTTAGATAAAATTAAAACCATTTATGCCCACGGACAACCTTTTGCTCAGTGCAGTAACTTTTTAGATAAACAAGATGATATTCGTATCGAGTATTGCGACAGTACAGCTGATGCAATGGCAAAAGCTGCTGAGCTCAAAGATGACTCTATTGCCGTTATCGGCAGCGAAGAAGGCGGAAAGCTTTATCATTTACATGCGGTTGAAAAATCTATTGCAAATCAAAATGAGAACCATAGTCGTTTTATATTAGTTGCTAGAAAATTAGTTGAAGTCGCCGAACAAATACCAGCAAAAACGACCATTATTTTAGCAACAGGTCAAAAAGCTGGTGCCCTTGTTGAATGTCTATTAGTACTTAAAGAAAAAGGTATTAATATGTCTAAGCTGGAGTCGCGTCCAATTCAAGGAAGACCCTGGGAAGAAATGTTTTATATCGATGTAGAAGCTAATTTAAAGAATTTTTCTTTACAAGAAGCCCTTTCACAAATAGCCGAACATACAAATTTCATCAAAGTATTAGGTTGTTATCCTATCGAGCATATTAACCCTACCAGCATACCAAGTAGCGAAGTATAAGTTCAATACTAATGAAAAGCAGCTAACGGCACATTAAGCTGTTAGCTTTTTACCCCCCTGAGTAAAACAAAAAACAAAACTAAATCACTTATAATCAATATACTACCATTAATTATTAATTAATCATTTTCAATGCATTTGATGCTTCAATTACGTTTAGCCATCTAGGCGTAAATAATGCTAGACGTTTATTGATGATACGCGTAGAATTCACCTATTATTTTTAAAGCTAGTCTTTATAAATCAGTAGAGTAAATTTCAATAAAACCTTTATCGTGCATTTGCGAAATCGTTTCTTCGTATATTTTGATAAAAACTACATTTTATTCTAGTGTTGATGTAAAAAATTAGCGTATAAATGCTTATGAGGAACTATGTCTAAACATTATTTTACTTCTGAGTCTGTTTCAGAAGGTCACCCAGACAAAATCGCGGATCAAATTTCTGACGCCGTATTAGATGCTATTATTGTCCAAGATAAATATGCTCGTGTTGCTTGTGAAACCATGGTAAAGACTGGGGTCGCTATTATTTCAGGTGAAGTGTCTACAACAGCCTGGGTCGACCTAGAAAAAATTACCCGAGACGTTATAAGTGATATTGGTTACACCTCTTCAGATGTAGGTTTTGACGGTGAAACTTGTGGCATTATGAATTTAATTGGCCAACAATCTCCTGAAATCGCTCAAGGTGTAGATCGCGTCAAGCCAGAAGATCAAGGTGCTGGAGATCAAGGTTTAATGTTCGGTTATGCAACCAATGAAACACCAACCTTAATGCCTGCGCCATTATATTATTCGCACCGACTTGTTGAACGACAAGCAGAGGCTCGTAAATCAGGTATTCTACCTTGGTTACGCCCTGATGCTAAATCTCAAGTTACCTTTGTATATGAAGATAACAAGCCTGTTGCAATTGATACCGTTGTACTTTCTACACAGCACAACCCTGAAATTAAACAAGAAGACTTAGTTACTGCGGTAATGGAAAACATTATTAAGCAAACTTTACCTGCCGAGCTTTTAACACCTGAAACAAAGTACCATATTAACCCTACCGGCCGGTTTGTTATTGGTGGCCCTGTTGGTGACTGTGGTTTAACTGGAAGAAAGATTATCGTTGATACCTACGGCGGCATGGCTCGTCATGGTGGTGGTGCTTTTTCTGGTAAAGATCCATCAAAAGTTGATAGAAGCGCAGCTTATGCAGGTCGTTATGTGGCAAAAAATATCGTTGCAGCGGAGTTAGCTGAACGATGTGAAATACAAGTTTCATACGCTATTGGTGTAGCTGAGCCTACCTCGATTTCGGTTGATACCTTTGGTACTGGAAAAATAAGCGAAGAGAAACTTGTAGAGCTAGTACGCGAAAACTTTGACTTAAGACCTTATGGCATTACTAAAATGTTGGATTTACTTCATCCTATGTACCAGCAGACCGCTGCTTATGGTCATTTTGGCAGAGAGCCTTATGAAATGACGATTGGGGAAGATACTTTTACTGCATTTAGCTGGGAAAAAACAGATAAAGCAGATGACTTACGCAAAGCAGCAGGTTTTTAAGAATCGGGATACGAGAATCGAGTTGATAAGTATAAAAGTCATATAAAAAAGGAAGCCATTGGCTTCCTTTTTTAGCTTTAATTAATGATTAACCATATACACCACATTATTTTTTAAGTGACGGTTTTACTGTATTCCAAGCAACATGTTGAATCTTTAACGCAACATCATCTGGTAAACCTGCTTTATACACGTTACCTACTGCAGACTCTCCATATAAAACGCTATAAAAAACACAAGCAGCTAAGTAAGATCCAGCTTGGCTTGGGTGTTTCCATGTTTTTTTATACGCCAGTTGACCATTTTTAACCCCCAACACATCAGGAATTAAAAGTGGAATGCTAGGATAGTTTTTCTGAAAGTTTGCAAATGCAATACCTACAGGAAAAACCGGAATACCGAGTTCTTTGCCTAAACTTTGGTAAGCGTCTGCTAGCTGTTTTGTCATTTCAG
>CAWVWK010000242.1:0-3460 GCA_963933725.1 uncultured Colwellia sp. | reverse complement strand
GCCTTAATAACCTCTGCATTATTAACCTCATTGATATCCCCTTGGTCAATTCCTATGTTATTAAAAATACTTTATTAACAAAAAGATAAAAACAAATACAAATTATTTAATTTCTATTCTCTAATAAATACTTTGTTGATTTTATTTTAACAAAGCACCTTTATAAACAAAACAAATCACAAATAACCACTATATTCATGCTGATTATACTAAATATCAAAATGGAATGATTATTTTTCGTTTATCAATCCTCTAGAATGCATTAAATAACTTACGTTGATTAAATGCTACAACCCTCTATGACAGTAAAAGGCTTCTAATCAACACACTAAAAGAATCAAATAATTTATATAAACTAAATGCGGGAGCCTCGCCAAAATGACGTCTTTAAATAGAATACAGCGTGAAAACTTACATATTAATGAAAACCTTTATCTATTCATTGAAGAGCAAGCACTACCAAAAACAGGGGTAAATTCCGATACATTTTGGCAGGGCTTTTCTAAGATAATCCATGCTCTGTCTGGCGTTAATAAAGCTTTGCTCGAAGAGCGTGAAAGCCTCCAAGATAAAATAGATCATTGGCATAAAAATAACTTTGATAAAAATTTTAATTTCAATCGCTATAAATCATTTTTACAAAAGATTAACTATTTAGAACCTGTAGTAGAGGATTATTCTATTACAACAACACATGTTGACTCAGAATTATCGACAATGGCTGGTCCTCAATTAGTGGTTCCTATTATGAATGCTAGATTCGCGTTGAATGCGGTTAACGCTCGCTGGGGAAGTTTATATGATGCGTTATATGGCACCGATGTCATAGCCGATGAGAATAACGCTGAAGCTTCGACAGGATATAACGAGACGAGAGGAAAGCAGGTGATTAAATTTGCAAAGGCTTTCCTAGACAAAAGCCTCCCTCTTGAAAAAGGAAGCCACGATGAGGTTATTAAATATTCATTGACTGATAATCAACTTGTTATGACCCTTAAAAACCTAGAGCAAACAGTGCTTTTGCATAGCAATGCTTTCATAGGCTATACAGGGACAACAGAGCTGTTTTCTTCGCTAATTTTTAAACATAATAATTTACATATAGAGCTTGTTTTTGATGCCAAAAACTCTGCTGCTTCTGATCCTTCCGGTATAAGTGATGTCATGCTTGAATCAGCACTAACAACTATTATGGATTGTGAAGACTCTGTTGCTGCTGTAGATGCTGAAGACAAGGTAATCGTTTATAAGAACTGGCTAGGGCTAATGAATGGAACACTTAGTACCAATATAACTAAAAATGGCAAATCATTTAAGCGGACAATGAATTCAAATAAGCCTGTAAAAACCCTATCTGGTGAGTCTATTACGTTAAAGACGAGAAGTTTAATGTTCGTACGAAATGTAGGTCATTTGATGACAAATAATGCAATTCTTGACCAAAATGGTGAAGAAGTTCCAGAAGGCATAATGGATGCGATGATTACCTCATTAATAGCGCTTCATGATCTAAATAGTCATAGTGAAAACAAAAATTCAAATGAAGGATCTATTTATATCGTAAAACCAAAAATGCATGGTTCAGAAGAGGTTAAATTTGCTAATACTTTATTTGCAAGCGTTGAAAAAGTTCTAGGCTTAGCGAGTAACACTATAAAAATGGGCATTATGGACGAAGAGCGTCGAACTAGCATTAATTTAAAGAATTGTATTCATAAGGCTAAAGACAGAGTTGTGTTTATAAATACTGGATTCTTAGACAGAACTGGTGATGAAATTCATACCTCTATGGCAGCTGGACCAATGGCCCGAAAGGCTGAATTAAAGCTTACTCCATGGAACGATGCTTATGAAAAGAATAATGTTGATATTGGCTTAGCTTGCGGATTTAATAACAAGGCGCAAATAGGAAAAGGCATGTGGCCTATTCCAGACCAAATGGCAAACATGCTTAAAACCAAAGTGGCACATGTAGAAGCAGGAGCCAATACTGCTTGGGTTCCCTCTCCTACTGCTGCAACACTTCATGCAATGCATTATCATCAAGTAGATGTCTTTTCTTTACAGCAACAATTAGTGAAAAGAATACCAGCAAATTTAGATGATATTTTGACGATTCCATTAGATACAAATACTCATTGGACTAAGGAAGAAATAACGCATGAGTTAGATAACAATGCGCAAGGTATTTTAGGCTATGTAGTTCGTTGGATTGACCAAGGTGTAGGTTGTTCAAAAGTACCAGATATAAATGATGTTGGCTTAATGGAAGACAGAGCGACATTGCGTATCTCTAGCCAACATATCGCTAACTGGTTGCTTCACGGAATTTGTACAAAAGAGATGGTATTAACTAGCCTCAAGAAAATGGCTAGCATCGTTGATAAACAAAATATTAACGACAGCGCATATCAACCTATGTCTGACGATATTGAAAAAAGTATTGCATTTAAAGCGGCATGTGCATTAATTTTTGATGGTGTTAACCAACCTAGTGGTTATACGGAACCTTTATTACATAAGTTTCGTTTAGAGAAAAAGAAAGAATTGGCTGCTAGTATATCATTGGAATAAGCTAAGCCTAATAAGAGATCGAAAATGGGAAACGGGCAGCAGGTCATTGAATGATCCCGCTTGTCGATTCCCGCTTCTCGATTCCTTAAACTTTAACTAGGAAAGATACGGTTCTTTTGAATTAACTTGCCCATGATGCTATCAACAGAAAGAGAAGCTGTTTTGGCAAGTTTTTCGGCAAACCCTTTCTTAACTTCATATTTAAGCCCGATGACTTGGTGTGTTTTACTTAACGCTTGTAAATAGTCATCGCTAGTTTGAATTTTATCAACTAAGCCTAATTCAAAAGCCTTCGTACCAAACCAGTGCTCGCCTGTTGCAACTTTAGTAATATCAAGCGTTGGACGATGTTCTTTCACAAAGTCTTTGAAAAGTACATGTGTTTCTTCTAATTCTTCAATAAACTTCTCTTTACCTTTGTCGGTATTTTCACCAAACATGGTCACTGTGCGTTTAAATTCGCCCGCAGTAAATTGCTCGAAATCAATATCGTTTTTCTTCAGTAATTTATTAAAATTAGGTAATTGCGCAATAACCCCAATCGATCCTAAAATAGCAAAAGGTGCAGCAATAATATTATTAGCAACACACGCCATCATATAACCACCTGAAGCAGCTACTTTATCAACCGATACCGTCAGCGGAATTTTATTCATGCGCAGTCTGTCAAGCTGAGAAGATGCTAAACCGTAGCCATGAACCATGCCACCGCCACTTTCTAGGCGAACAAAAACTTCATCTGTTTTTTTCGCTACCGATAAAATAGCGGTAATCTCTTCTCTAAGCGCACTTACTTCTTTAGCATCCATACTGCCATTAAAGTCTAATACAAAAGCTCTTGGTTTATCTGCTTCTAAGGGGGTGGTATTTTCATTATCTGACGTAT
>CAWVWK010000241.1:0-3462 GCA_963933725.1 uncultured Colwellia sp. | reverse complement strand
ACTGCCAGCATGTAACATTTCATCTAAAGGTACGCCAATAATAAAAGCGAACGGTGCAAATAAATAACCTAATAGCAGTTCTATGGTTATATCTTGATAGCCCATTAACCCAGACACACCACCAAGAATGGTGTTTAATAAAGCGATGAGTGCAATAAAGGCAAGCAACATAGCACCAACATTTACCGCAAGTTTTAAGCCTGATGCAGCTCCAGATGCGGCGGCCGCAATAACATTAACGGGCTTGTCGTCTCCTTCATCAAAGTCGATAGAATCCGTAACTATTTTATCTGGTGTTGTTTCAGGGTAAATGATTTTGGCCATCAATAAGCCGCCAGGTGCCGCCATAAAAGAGGCAGCAATAAGGTATTTAAGTTCGATACCTAAACTAACATAACCCGCCATAATTGAACCAGCAACTGAAGCTAAACCACCAACCATAATGGCAAAAAGCTCTGACTGTGTCATGGTTGCAATATAAGGTCGAACGACAAGAGGTGCTTCTGTTTGACCAACAAAAATATTCGCCGTTGCTGAAAGAGACTCTGGCTTACTGGTTTTTAAAAGTTTTTGTAGAGTGCCGCCAATAATTTTAACGACCCATTGCATAACGCCTAAATAATAAAGCACTGCTATTAATGAAGAGAAGAAAATAATATTAGGTAAAACACGTACGGCAAAAACAAAACCCACACCATTCTCAAGCATAGCGTCAGTGCCTAAACCACCAAACAAAAAGTCGATACCTACTTTGGCACTGTCGATAACACTTTGTACGCTATTGGTAATTGACGCCAAAACATCTTTACCAAAAGGCAAATAAAGTACGAAAGCACCAAGGAGAAGCTGTAATAAAAAAGCAAAGCCAACGGTACGAAGATTAATAGATTTTCTATTATTTGATAATGCATAGGCAATACCGAGTAACACGAAAATACCCAAAATACCTCTTAATGATCCTAAATCCATAAATACCCTTTATTTACTGTTCGTTATTTTTATAGTGGTGAAATTTCATGATGATATTCATATGTTAGTTTATGGAAAGCTGACGAATTTTAGCTTTTATTACTTCAATCGCCATTCTATTTTTTCCACCTCGGGTGATAACAAGATCAGCCCAAGTTTTAGATGGCTCGATGAATTGGTGGTACATAGGGCGAACTGTTTGAAGATATTGGTTAATGACAGACTCAACACTTCTGCTTCGCTCGACTAAATCACGTTGAATGCGTCTGATCAAACAAATATCAAGTGGCGTATCCATGTAAACCTTAATATCGAATTGTTCTCTAAGTATAGGGTTAGACAGCAATAAAATCCCTTCAACAAGTATTATTTTTGTGGGTTTAAAGGTTCTTGTTTCTGTCGTTCTAGTATGTGTTTTATAACAATAAACGGGTGATTCAATCGGTTTGTTCTCTAACAGGTCTTTTAGGTGAGATGAAAGTAAGTCATGCTCAAACGCGTCTGGATGGTCGTAATTTGTTCTAACACGTTCATCTATAGTTAAATGAGACTGGTCACGGTAATAGGCATCCTCATAAATAATAGAAATAGCATCTTGACCTAGCTCTTCAATTAGCTCGTCATGAATAGTTTGCGCAAAAAGCGTCTTTCCTGAAGCGGAAGGTCCTGCAATAGTAATGATGGTTGGTTTGTTAATTATCACGGTCTAGCCTGTTAAAAGTGCTTTTTAATACTATAATTAATTCATTAAGGGGAGTATTAAAATTAAGCTTTAAAAATTCTACTAAGTTTAGAGTAAATTCGTGAAGTTTCTAGTAACATTTTGCATAGGTAGTGCGTTTTCCTACTTAAAAGATGTAAAACTGTTCATTTACCCTAAGGTTTAATAGTGATAAATTACCACAAGTTGACCACATGGTCATATTTTATTGTGTTTTTTACAGATATTTTATAGATAGTTAAAAGGAAATAGAATGGCTCGTGCAATTATTTTAGTTATCGACAGTTTTGGAATTGGTTATTCTCCTGATGCCGAAAGCTTCGGTGATGTTAACGCTAATACACTTGCAAACATAGCGATAGCGTATCAAGAACAAACAGGAAACACACTGTCGCTTCCTAACTTAGCTAGTTTAGGTTTATTCGGCGCGGCAAGTTATTCATCTAAAAAAGACTTTCCTTATGCAGGTGGCGAGCCTCAAAAAGGAGCTTTCGGCTATGCAAGAGAGATAAGTACAGGTAAAGACACTCCTAGTGGTCATTGGGAAATGGCCGGTGTGCCGGTACTTTTTGATTGGACTTATTTTAATGATAAAGAAAATTCTTTTTCAGTTGATTTAATTAACCAGATAAATAAAGCAACAGGCTTTAGTGGTATATTGGGTAATTGTCATGCTTCTGGCACAGAAATCATTAAAAGATTAGGTGAAGAGCATATTAGAACGGGTCTTCCTATTTGTTACACCTCAGCTGATAGTGTTTTTCAGATAGCTGCACACGAAGAGCATTTTGGTTTAGACAACCTTTATAAATATTGTGAAACTGTTAGGGCTGAATTAGATGACTTAAATATAGGTCGGGTAATCGCTAGGCCATTTATTGGTGAAAGTGCAGATACATTTTCTAGAACAGGTAACCGAAGAGACTATTCTGTATTACCGCCATCACCTACTGTGCTTGATAAAATATCTGATGCAGGAACCCATGTAATCAGTGTGGGGAAAATTGCTGATATTTTTGCTCACCAAGGTATTCATGAAAAAACCAAAGCAACAGGCCTTGATGCCTTATTAGATGCAAGTATTCATCATCTTAAAACAGCCCAAGACAATGCATTAATTTTTACTAACCTTGTTAATTTTGATCAAGACTTTGGGCACCGACGAGACCCGGTTGGTTATGCAAAAGAATTGGAAGCCTTTGATGCAAGACTCCCTGAATTACTCGATGCACTGACCGATGATGACATGTTATTTTTAACCGCTGATCATGGCTGTGATCCCACGTGGGAAGGAAGTGACCATACCCGAGAATATGTACCTATTTTGGCATATCATCATAACATAGCATCGGTTGATTTAGGTGAACGCCAAACCTTTGCTGATTTGGGACAAACTGTTGCTGATCTTTTTAATGTAGAACCGATGGACTACGGTATCAGTTTTTTAGCAGAAATGAACTTTAAACAATAGCTGAGAAATACGCTTTTTATAACAGATAGTTGAATAGCGACCTTATTTTAATTGATCAACTCAAACAAAAGCCAAGAGCAACAGCTCTTGGCTTTTTTATACCCTAAGCACTAACTCTTTGAAATCTTATAAATCAAGACAGCCATATTAAATACCATGACCGCCAAGAATAAATATCAGTAAATATCAGGAAAGTAAATATCAGGACAGTCATATTATAAGAATTTGAAAAAGAAGCATTACCGAGACAGGCACATTACCGAGACAGGCACATTTTAAAAAAATAATCTGAGGTCTTTGG
>CAWVWK010000240.1:0-3494 GCA_963933725.1 uncultured Colwellia sp. | reverse complement strand
GTTGCTAACTGCTTCCAATAGTGATTGGAAATCTAAGATAAGAAGTAGGCTGTATGCCACCAGTTGGGCATTTATTTATTTCATGATGGATAACCATCAAAGGAAAGGTATGCTAGCGAAAGTTATTAAATATGAACAACAAAACCTATGTGATATTACAAGTATGCATCAGGTGGAGAAGATTATAGGTATGCCAATAAAAGAGCTACAAAGGCAGTTTGGCCATTGGACTAATCTAAGATTAAATGCGCATTAGATTAGCGTATTGCTTTTAATGCCTAAGAGGCTTAAGTTATGCCTGTCCCATTTTGGTTGTTCCATTTTGGTATAAGGTCGAAACTAACCTCTAGGCTATTCACTTTATTTAAGGCAGGTAATGAATCTTCTAGCCATTTTACCTTTAGGTTTTTAGTTGTTTGTTGTCCTACAACTGAAAATTCAACCGCTGGCTCAACTGCAATAACTTGAACACCATTGTGCTTGTTTTTGATCTGTGTAAATTTCGCATAATTCGTGTGACAAAGTTTCTAGGTTAGCTTTTTTTAGTCCTTTTGTTTTTCAACGAGTCTGCGCTGTAAATAACTAACGCCAACCAAATAAAAGCGAAGGTAGTAAGTTGCTCTACCTTTAGTTCTTCGTGATAGTAAAATGCTGCCAGTAAAAACATAATACTTGGCCCGATATATTGAAAAAAGCCTAGTGTGGAAAGTGTTAGCCTTTTTGCTGCTGCGGTAAAACAAAGTAACGGCGCTGTGGTAACAATACCCGACATAATTAAAATAGTGTTTAGGTAGGTGCTATTTTCTATAAGATTACTTGAATTAGTGTTTAAAAAGAAAGCCCAGAACATGATGGCGACGGGTAGCATTAACAAAGACTCAATAAATAATGCCACAAGTGAGTCGACATGCATTTTCTTTTTTAATAGCCCATATATACCAAATGAACCCGCTAGCGCTAAAGAAACGATGGGTAACGTACCTAACGTAAACAGTTGCACAATAACACCTAAAAACGCTAAACCAACAGCGAGCCATTGCATTTTTCGTAAACGCTCTTGAAAAAACATCATGCCTAAAGCAACATTTAATAGCGGGTTTATATAATAGCCAAGACTTGCTTCAAGTAGCTTTTCGTTGTTAATTGCCCAAATAAAAATAAACCAATTAAGCGCTAAAATTGATGCTGTTATCGCCAGCCCTGCAATAATTCGAGGTTGCTTTATGTAGCTAGTAAATATTGACCATTTCTTCACTAAAACAATTAAAGCCAACATAAATATACTTGACCACACAACGCGGTGCATTAATATTTCGCCAGCGCTTATTTCTTGCAAAAGCTTAAAGTATAAAGGCGCAATTCCCCACATAACGTATGCGCCAATGGCATTAAAAATACCTGACTTGTTCATTGTTGATTCATTTTGTATTTGCGTATTTGAATTCATGAGCATAATGATGTGAGAAAATAATAGGTTTGCATAATACACCTATAAGACTCCTAATCACAGGAACTTAAAATTTTTAGCGATTTAAAAACTGAAATTCAGACAGAGGTAATGTAAAATGCTACGCATTAACATAACACCACCTTCTGTAAACTGAGTAGCCACATTAACACCAAGCCCATTACCCCACAAAATACCAAGCTATTACATGACACGCTTAAACACTGCTTTGGTTATGAAAACTTCAGGGCAGGCCAAGCGGAAATTATTGACCAAGTAATGCATGGTAGAGACTCGCTTGTTTTAATGCCAACAGGTGGTGGTAAATCATTGTGTTATCAATTACCCGCTAACATTTTACCCGGCGTCACGATTGTTGTTTCTCCTTTAATTGCTTTGATGAAAGATCAAGTTGATAACTTATTGCATCAAGGTATACCGGCAGCTTTTATTAACTCATCCCTTGAGCCAGAAACCATTAATGGTATTTTTGCAAAACTATCGATGGGTGAAATTAAACTTTTATATGTTGCCCCTGAACGCTTAACTAATCATTATTTTTTACAGCGCCTAAGCCATTTACATATTAGTCTGTTTGCCATTGACGAAGCCCACTGTATTTCGCAATGGGGACATGACTTTCGCCCAGCTTACACGCAGCTGCAATGTTTAAAGCAAAACTTTCCTTATATACCTGTAATGGCCTTAACAGCTACAGCAGATGTCACCACAAGAAAGGATATTCTCACGCAACTCGCTTTACATGATCCTTATATTCAACTTGATAGTTTCGACCGACCTAATATTCGATTAACGCTCGCCAAAAAATACGACGGAGAGAAACAAGTTCTAGGTTACATAAGAAAGCAGCGAGACGAATGTGGTATTATTTACTGTAATAGTAGGTGGCAAGTTGAAAAGCTCGCTAAATACCTTGCCACAGCTGGTATAAATTGTGCGGCATATCATGCGGGGCTAGAGACTGAAATTCGCGGCATGGTGCAGGAAAGTTTCACCAAAGATAATATTCAGGTTGTTATAGCTACCATTGCCTTTGGTTTAGGGATTAATAAACCGAATGTGCGTTTTGTTATTCATTTTGAGCCACCTAAAACACTCGAGTCTTACTATCAAGAAATTGGTCGTGCAGGCCGTGATGGCTTGCAAGCTGAAGCTTTATTTTTAGTTGATAATAAAGATATTATGCGTATTAAAAAACGTATTTCTGAAGGCGATAACCCTGAACGAACTAAGGTTGAGCTTCAACGCTTCAATGCGATGAACGCCTTTGTAGAAGCCCAAACTTGTCGTCGACAAGTGGTTTTGAATTACTTCGCTGAATTTACTCAAAAAGGGTGTGGCAACTGTGATATTTGTCTAGACCCACCTAGCCAGTTTGACGCCACCTTAGAAGCACAGAAAGTATTGTCTTGTGTGTTTAGAGTTGAGCAAAAAGCGGATATTGCTCACTTAATTGATGTGCTTCGCGGTGAAGAAACAAATAAAGTAAAAGCCTTAAATCATCAGGCAGTCTCTACTTTTGGTATTGGCAAAGGAAAAACTGCAGGTTATTGGTTTGATATTATTGGTCAGCTTATTCATTTAGGTTATTTACAACAAGATATCGAACAAGAGTCTGTTTTATGTTTAACACAAGCTTCACGAGCTGTTTTAAAGGCAACAGAGCCTTTGATGTTAGCAAGCCCGCGCCTACAAAAAGCCAGTTACTGGAAGGGACAAAATCAACAGAAGCAGTATGACAGAGTATTATTTGCTAAGTTAAGAGAACTTCGAAAAGCGATTGCAGTAGGTGAAGATATTGCACCATTTATTGTATTTAATGATGCAACTTTATCTGAATTGGCACGTGAGATGCCTACAACAACAAGAGAAATGCTTGCTATCTCAGGTATCGGACAAGTTAAGCTAACCCGATATGGCGCGCCTTTCTTAGCCTTAATTAAAGAACACGTTGCTTAGGCTAAAACAATAGATAGCTAGTACTCAATCAAGCGCCTTACTCTAATGCACTTTTCTTTATACAATA
>CAWVWK010000239.1:0-3521 GCA_963933725.1 uncultured Colwellia sp. | reverse complement strand
TTAGTTAACCTTGTCAATGATGACCTTACTGCTGATGGTTGGACTCCATTATGTGAATCATTATATGAAGCTTCTCGTTATTTTGGCGGTAAGAGTGTTAACTATGGTGATGATGATAAAAACTCTTTACCTGCAAGAGACAACGATGCGGAGAAGGGAGATAAATATAAATCCCCCTTTAATTCGTGTAGCGATAAAGCCTACGTTATTTTAATGACTGATGGTGAGCCTTATTATGACAAACATGCAAATGATAGTGTTAAAGCCCTGGGCAAAGCCGATAACTACCCTATGTCCGCTTTTAATGTCCCTGGCAATGATAGTACTAGTTACTTGCCTGCAATGGCTGGTTGGATGAATCATAATGACGTGAATAAAAGTGTTGACGGTAAACAAACCGTTTCTACTTATACCATTGGCTTTAGTGATGGTGCTGATGATGCTGCCCCCCTTTTAATTGAGACAGCTAAATTAGGTGGTGGTAAATACTTTAAAGCCACTGATACAGCAAGTTTGACTGCGGCACTAACCAATGTTTTAGCCAATTTAGACCCTAGTAATGATAGCTTAACCTCCGCATCTGTTGCTGCAAACAACTTTGACCGCACAGAAACACTTGACGCTGTTTATTATGCCATGTTCCAACCAGACAGAGGCCCAAGATGGCAAGGAAACTTAAAAAAGTACAAAGTGGTTGATGGCCAACAAGTAGGTAAACACGGCAAAGCTGCAATTAATCAGGCGACAGGACACTTCTCCAATGAGGTAACTAGTTTTTGGTCATCGAACGTAGATGGTGACGAGGTGGCTAGGGGCGGTGTTGCTGATATGCTCAGAAAAGCATCACAAAGAACGCTGTACAGTGATATTAAAGGTATTACCGGAACAGCGCTTACTGAACTTACTTTTGATGAATTAATAAGTGCTAGTAATTTTTACGGTTCAAAAGCTGGGCTTGCCTCTGCGTTAGGTGTAGATGAAGATGACACACAAGAACATATCAAATGGGCTCAAGGCATGGATGTTGATGATGAGGATGAAGATAACGATAAAACAGATATGCGTTATGATGTTTTCGCCGATCCATTACACTCTAAACCCCTGCTTGTTAATTACGGCGATAAAATACATATCATCGTAGGAACAAACGCAGGTGCTCTTCATATGTTTAAGGATAATGGCGATACGGTAACCGAGTCGTGGGCATTCATGCCGAAAGAATTCTTCCCTAACATAAAAACCTTAAGAGAAAACTACACGGGTAATGCTAAAGTTTATGGGGTTGACGGTAAAATCACTGCCCATATTAACGATATAAATGGCGACGGAATTGTCAATGGCTCTGACACAGTATGGATTTTCTTTGGTTTACGTCGAGGTGGCAGCTCTTATTATGCGCTCGATATTACCGATCCTCAAAACCCAAGTTTAATGTGGAAAATTACCGACAAGACCACTAACTTCGATTTACTTGGACAAACATGGTCACAACCTAAAATTGCCTACTCTGAATTAAATATATCTGCGGGGGTGGCTAAACCTGTTTTAATTTTTGGCGGTGGTTACGATATATCTAAAGACAATGACGGAATTGGTACAAACGATAACGTAGGTAATGCCATTTATATGGTCGATGCTAAAACTGGCGCATTAAAATGGAGTTTGGCTCCTTCTGGAGGCACCACCACTTTTACGGGTAAAGATGGCATCCCTTCAAGTATTGGTTTACTAGACAGCGATGGCGATGGATTAACCGATAGATTATATACAGGTGATACCGGCGGTAATGTTTGGCGTGTCGATATGCCTAGCGCTAACCCATCCGGTACTGAGCCATGGACTGTTCATCAGTTAGCCAGTTTAGGCAGCTCTACTGATAACGCTAATGACAGACGTTTCTTCAATGAACCATCTATTGTAAGGACCTTTATAACCGAGACAATGGAAGAAACGGTTATCGACGCTGATGAGAATGAAGTAACCATCGTTGTAACACAGGAAAAACCATATGATGCTATTTTAATGGGAACTGGGGATAGAACCAACCCTTTAGGGACAGATACCAATGATAGCTTCTTTATGCTCAAAGATAAAAATATTAAAACTCAGGTTTTTGCTGCTGGACATACAAGCCCGCCTCCAGCCATAACAATCGCTGATTTATATGATTATACAAACGACCCGTTTGGTAATGTTAGTGACGCTGAAAGACAAGCGCTCTCTATTGCGGTCAGCAAAAAATCAGGCTGGTATTTAAATCTTACACAAGATGGTGAGAAAAACACCGCGAACGCTATCGTTATAAATAACGTGGTTTATTTTACCAGTTTTACCCCTCCTAATTCAGCTATTGATGTCGAAGGCTGTCAACCCCCTAATGGTCAAGGTTGGTTGTATTCTGTCGATTTAGCCCTAGGTATAAAACGCTATAACCATCATGTCGACCCGAGTGAAGCTTCAAGAGATGGTGATAAAAGGATTGAATTTATTAGTGAGCAGTTTCTTGGTGCGCCTACACTTATTGTTATCCCTGAAGGTGATAATGACGACGATACTGTCAAAAAATCAGTCGGTAACCTTATTATTGGTCGTAAAATTATTCCGGTGAATTTCCACGTACAGACCATCAGAAATTACCTATATATTGATGAGGAAAGATAATTATGACTACACATAAGTCATCAAAACTTAAAGGGTTTACCTTAATTGAGGTACTTATTACCGTTGCTATTATAGGTATTATCGCTGGCATAGCGTACCCCTCGTATATTGATTATGCTAATCGTTCAAACCGCACCGAAGGTCAACGCGAATTAATGCGCCTTGCTAACCTTCAGGAGCAGTATTTCGTCGATAATCGCTCTTACACAACTGACATGAAAAAACTTGGCATGTCAACAGATCCATACTTAACTGAAAATGGTCATTATTCAATCGATTCAACGACTCAAAATAGTGGGACTAGTTTTATATTAACCGCGACAGCTCAAGGCTCTCAAGCAACACAGGATATCGATTGTACTACGATGACGATTACTGAAACTGGACAGAAAAGTGCTGAGTCTACTACTTGTTGGGAAGGCTAAGATGAATAAATCTATCATATTTACACTGTTTTTTACGACTGTTTTGCTATCTTTTAATTTGTACGCTAGCCAAAAGAAAGATAAGCCGAAAGAAAAAAAAATAGAAGCAAAATGTTATGTGCAAATGATTGACGGCTCACACACCATTAGTTTATGGACTATCAAAGAAAAGTCTTTCAAGAATTTGGCACGACAAACAAACGGTAAAAAAATTCGAGTAATTGGCAAAAAAGAGAAAATGAAAATTTACAAAACCAAAGAGTGTGCTTTAGAAACTGATTTATTCCGTAGTGATTTAGCAAGAAAACTGGATAAGAATACGCCAAGATAAACTCAGCTAAACTCAGCTAAACTCAGCTAAACTCAGTTAAGTTAAGTTAACTTAAGTGCTAATTTTAATTTCAGTTATAACACGGTTCAACATCAATTATTTGA
>CAWVWK010000238.1:0-3533 GCA_963933725.1 uncultured Colwellia sp. | reverse complement strand
GTTATCATCTCATCATCGCTTTCAATTATTAAGGTATGTGTCTCACCAGGAGGTTCATATACGTAGGAGCCGACTGTTGCAGTCCAAGTATGTTCTAGGTACCTCCAGCTTCCTTTTATAACATAACCATGCACAGGAGCAGGATGACGGTGACGACTTAGCATACCTGCTCGTCGAACCCGCAGAAGATCTGTAAAACTACCAGATCTTGTATCCAGCATAAGTGGGCGAAACCAAACATTATCTGATTGGGGTACCCAAACTCGTTCATCTTCTGGTTCTGCTAAAGCAACAATTTCTTTGGCGGCATTTTGATGAGTTGTTTTATTAGTTAAATTTTTCATAATTCATTTACCCATAATTATGCAATAACGTTATCGTTACTTCTTAGGTTGCCATACATAAATCCATATTGTTCAAAAATTACTTTCGTTTTATAAATTATAATGGAATCTAGATAATGTGATAAATAATTACGAGAAATTGTCTCAGTAATTTTCGCATTTGTACCTTCAATTAATATTGCCCATTCGATATTCTGTTTGGGATCAGAAATTTGGTTAAATGCATTCGCTAGCCTTTTATCAGCTTCAAGATCAACTGAAGCGACACATGAACCTGTTATCCCTTGCGATTTATTAAGCTCTTCTAGGGTACGGTTTTTAAGCCAATTTAGTAACATAACTACTTTATTGGGGTCAGGAAAAAACCTTACAAGAGTTAGAGCCGAACCCATTCCATGAGTTTGGTCAACTAAAACGTTACACGTCATGCGATGCCACTTTGTAAATTGTGGCATAATAATTTGGCTCAATTCTGATGGCTTTTTAAGTACATCTAGATAGTCTTTAGACGCTATATTATCTGAATTAAGTGCTTCGTAGGTTGTTAAATATTTAATATCAGCGTCTATTGCCTCATAACGTCGAGCTCGTCTAAAACCAGGGATATTAATGCGCTCATCAAGGTGTTCATTATTATACCATTCGTTAAAGTCTTGTTCAATTTGGGAAGGAACTTCGGTAAATGTCATTAATAAACCTTTGCCGTAAAGTTGCATGTTTTTCTTCCTTATTCGGTATTATAATTATCAAAGTCTTCGAAATGTTTATAAACACGATTCATATACCATGAGTGAAATTCTTGAAAGGAAACGGGTTTGTATAAGGGCGGTGTGTCAGTATCTTTGCAAGTGGGTAAGCAAAAACACTTTTGTTCAAGATTAGGACTGAAAAAAAATGGCATAGAATAACGGTGATTATTTATTGGCGGTATAACTCGATGCGGTGTTGCGCGAACAAAGCCATTGCTCCAGCGCTCCAATAGTTGTCCAAAGTTAACCATAATACCCCCATCCGGTATTTCAGGCCAAAACCATATATTATTAGAATCTAAGATCTGAATACCCGGTTCATTCTCTTTAGGTAAAAATGTCATTATGCAGGTATCAGAATGGGCACCTAGTCCATATTCATTCGTTAATAAACGTGGCTTTGGCGGATAATGAATTAGTCTTGCATATCCATGTGGATTGCTAAAGTAAGGTGAGAAGTAATCAGAAGGTAAATTAAATACTCCTGCCCATAAAGGTAGCAGTTTTAAAGCTAGATTTGTCATTTCGTTGGTATAGGTAAGAGCGGCGTCTTCTAGCATAGGCGTGTTATGTGGCCACCGATTCAGTCCAAATAATCGAGTACCTGCAATCACATGGGGATTATTAGAATAGTAATCAGTGCCATAATTAAACGCTTCATAGTTATCAATTTGTTCTTCAGTATGATATCTTGATTTTCTGACAACAGTTGATCTAAAGGGAAGATAACCTCTCTCATGTTTATCAACTTTTAAGGCCAGCTTTTTATGTTTTGGAAGGTCAAATAATTTTTTTGCTTCTTCTTGTATATTTATAATGGTATTAGGTTTTATACCATGATTGACGATACACATAAATCCTAGATCTTTGGAGACGGCACTGAGCTTTTCGTGTAGTTCTTCTTTTTCTAAAAAATTATTGGATAGGTAGGGGCCTAGGTCGAGTACTGGCAAAGAGCGTTTCTCAATATTTCGAACATTATCTGTAAATGTTTTATCTACTTGGTTAATCGTGGAACCTAACATGTATATTACTTCTGTTTCATTATAACTTCTATTATTCAGAAGGTAATAGAAATGTTAATAGTTCTGCACCATCACTTGTGAGATTCTGCCAGCTATTACCCTTGAGTTTAAATATAGCCATGGCCGCTGTTGGAAAACCTTTTTGAAGATTTTTAGCGGCTGCACCATTACTTCCTTTACCTGTTAGTGTTTGCGCTAAAATATCTAACCCAGGATTATGACCTATTAACAAAGCTGTATTGTGATTGTTATTTATTTTAGAAAGCTGAGCAAGTATTTCATTTGCCCCAGCTAGGTATAAAGCCTCTTGGCTGTGTATAATAGGTTTTTTACCAATTACATTTTTAATTAATTGCCAGGTTTCTGACGTTCGTTGAGCTTTAGATATGAGTACTATTTCGGGTAGAATTGAATTATTTAACATCCAATTTGCTACTTCTAGTATTGCACTATGTCCTTTAGCAGAAAGCGCTCGCTTAATATCTTCCTGGCCAGGTTTATTTGCGTTAGATTTGCCGTGGCGCATTATAAGTAATCGTTTCATTTGTAGCACTTTACCTTCAAAATAATTCATAGATAATCAGGTTTTAGGAGAGTATTAATAACATATTGGGGTCAATCGACCCACTTTAAGTCGCTGGTTTTTACCAATTAAATGTAACCGTTCAGTAAGCTTCATGATTCGCTTTAGAATTTTATATCTTTTTAGCCTTATTGGTCTATAGCTAAAAACCACTGTGACCTTGGGGTAGCAGAATTTTTTATAAGATATTATAGTATATGAAAAAAGGGTTTGACACCTCTGCTAACCGGGGGTACAAACCCGTCCACCGTTTAGAACGGTTAAACCGTTGAAATGGTGTTTCCATTAACCCGTTTTTGGTGTTCTTTTGAGAGCGTCGTGGGTTTTTGTGCTGTTTGACATTGTAAAGATGAACGAAGGGATGCGCAGGCGGCGGTGCGTTTTAACATACGCCTGCTTGCGCATTTAAAAATACGAAGTCAAATTTATCATATGATAAATTTGCCTTCGCTTGTGCAAGCAAGGCTTTAAGTCAAACCCATTAAGTTTTTAACTAAATTTTAATGGTAAAATCAAACCTAAGAGTTTGATCCTGGCTCAGAGCGAACGCTGGCGGCAGGCTTAACACATGCAAGTCGAAGGTGAAGTTAGACTTCGGTCTAACAGAAACTGGCGCACGGGTGAGTAACGCGTGGGGATATGCCCAAAGGTACGGAATAACCGTTGGAAACGACGGCTAATACCGTATGCTCCCTCAGGGGAAAAGCTTCGGCGCCTTTGGATTATCCCGCGTCCGATTAGCTTGTTGGTGAGGTAATGGCTCACCAAGGCTACGATCGGTAGCTGGTCTGAGAGGACGATCAGCCACACTGGGACTGAGACACGGCCCAGA
>CAWVWK010000237.1:0-3575 GCA_963933725.1 uncultured Colwellia sp. | reverse complement strand
GCTTATAGCTTATAGCTTATAGCTTATAGCTTACAGCTTACAGCTTACAGCTATAACTTATAACTTCCAGCTTTCAGTAAAGAAATAGTGATGTTAAGGTTTTTTAATGACAGAAGTACAATGGATCATGTTATTGATTTTTTTTTCAACGTTTGCGGGGCTTATTAAGTACCAACGTAAACCTGAAAAAGTTTTCGCGGTATCTTTACTCGCCTGTTTAATGACTAATATCGTCTCTGTAGAAACAGTATTAACCAATGCGGTAAACCCTGGCCTTGTTGTGTTGGTTTTACTTGTACTCTGTTCTTTTTCTTTTGAACGAACCAGTATTTTAAGACGATTGTCTGGCGCGCTTTTTAACGGTTCAAAATTATATGCCCTCCTAAAAACCTTGCTAAGCACTGCCCTTGCTTCTGCACTCATGAGTAATACAGCGGTGGTTGCTGCGCTGATATCAACGATTAAGAAAAATAGCCTGATTAACCCAGGAAAATTACTCCTTCCCCTTTCATTTGTGGCAATTCTTGGTGGCACATTCACCTTAATAGGCACATCTACTAACCTTATTGTTAACTCACTGTTTATCGAGCAAGGCGGTGTTGGCTTAAAGTTTTTTGATTTTACTGTTATTGGCTTAGTCGCTTTCATCGCTTGTTTTATTGTTATATTGCTAACCTGTCGGTTTTTACCAAGTTTAGCGGTGACTGATTTTTCCACAAATGACTATTTACTTGAAGCAGAAGTCGATATTAACTCTAAATTGATTAATAAATCGATTGAAGAGAATGGCCTTCGAAATTTAGATGAGTTATTCCTTGTTGAAATCGTTAGAGGCGGGCGGTTAATTTCACCCGTAACACCTGAAGAGGTTGTTCTTGCTTCTGATAAATTAATTTTCACAGGTGATATAAGTAAAGTTTTGGTGCTTGGGCAGTTTGATGGCTTAACTTTATTTGCAGAGCAAAACGGGCTTTTAAGAGAAAACCTTACTGAAGTTCTTATTAAACCTGGTGCGGCCATCGTTGGTAAGAATTTAAAAAATTCAGGTTTTAGAGCGCGTTTTGACGCAGCGGTTGTCGCTATTCGTCGAGAAGGTAGCCAGTTATCAGGAAAGTTAGGTGACATCAGAATCAAGTCAGGTGACTTTTTAGTGCTTGCTGTTGGTAATGACTTTAGTGCAAGAACCAATTTATCAAAAAACTTCTTTATATTATCAGGCCACACACCTGATAATATGCTTTCGGGTTGGCGAGATTCTTTAACCATATTTGGCTTCATAGCTGCTATTGCGTGTTCAGTTCTCTTCTCTATTTCTCTGCTGACTTGTTTATTATTTTACGTAGCAGCACTGGTTGCTTCAGGTAGCTTAACCGTTAATGAAATTAAACGACGATTCCCTCTAGAGATTTGGATGATTGTGCTTGGCGCTTTAACCTTAGCGAAAGGTTTCGAGTCTAGTGGTTTATCTGCATTACTTGCCAGTAATATTGAAGCCATGTTACAAGGGCACAGTGCCTATTTTGCGTTGATTATAATCTTTTTTGTTACCTTACTTGCCACCGAGCTAATGACCAATAGTGCAGCAGCAGCACTTGTTTTTCCTGTTGCTTACAGTATAGCTATTGGTCTTGGTGTTAGCCCTTTAACGTTTGTGATGGCTGTCGCCTTTGGCGCAAGTGGTAGCTTTATAAGTCCATATGGTTATCAAACCAATGTGATGGTGTTTAACGCGGGTAATTATAAACTGAATGACTTTATAAAATTTGGTTTACCTGTTTCAATCGTGTATTCCATTGTGGTGCTATTGATGATCCCCATTATATTTCCCTTTTAAGCATATTGTGAGCAAAGCGCTTTAAACAAAGTGTGAAGGGACATTAACCTTATACCTACAAAGACATGAGAATAAGATGAAAACTGAAAATACAGTATGGCATGAGCAGCATATTTCAAAAGTTCAACGTAGCGAATTAAAAAATCAACGACCTTGCTTATTATGGTTTACAGGTCTTAGCGGCTCGGGTAAGTCAACTGTCGCTAATGCGCTGGATGCTATGCTTTTTGCAAGAGGTTGTCATACTTATTTACTTGATGGCGATAATGTTCGACATGGGCTAAATGGCGATTTAGGGTTTGATGATGAAAGCCGTATTGAAAATATCCGTCGAATAAGCGAGGTGGCTAAACTTTTTGTTGATGCCGGTTTGATTGTATCGACCGCTTTCATTTCTCCTTTTGCCTCAGATAGAAAAATGGCTGCTGATAAATTAAAGGAAGGTGAGTTTATTGAAGTATTCATCGATACGCCTATTGATGTTTGTGAGCAACGTGATCCTAAAGGTCTTTACAAAATGGCCAGAGCCGGTGAAATAAAAGATTTTACGGGGATAGACTCTGGATATGATATTCCACAAACGCCTGCAATACATGTTAAAACGGCAGATAAATCGATTGAAGAATGTGCTCTACAAATTATTGAACATTTGCAAAGCAACGGTTTTATTAATCCATAACCATAACCATAACCATAACCCCAGGAAGTATAATGCATTTTGATGTTTTTAATGGTGATGCTGATGGCATTATCGCGCTTGTTCAGCTCCGCTTAGCTGAGCCTAAAGAATCAATTTTAATTACTGGTGTTAAGCGTGATATCAGCTTATTAAAACAGGTTGATATTGAAAAAGCCTCTTCGGTAACGGTTTTAGATATCTCTTTAGAAAAGAATGTTCAAGCGCTTGAAGCACTTCTTAATCAAAAAACTCATGTTCTTTACATTGACCATCATCGAACAGGTGAAATACCCCGTTCATCGCGCTTGAAAACGCGAATTAATACGGATGCTAATACCTGTACTAGCTTGCTTGTTAACGACATGCTTAATAATCAATATGTAAATTGGGCGATAGCTGCGGCTTTTGGCGATAACATGAACAACTCAGCTACTAAGCTTGCAGAGTCAGTAGGTTTAACTAGTTCAGAGCAGCAGTTACTAAAAGAACTTGGTGTGTATATTAATTATAATGGCTATGGCCGAGAAGTAAGTGATTTACACTTTTCACCAGAAGCGCTTTATCAACTTTGTTTAAAGTATGAAGACCCTTTAACTTTGATTGAAGATCCTGAGTCGGTATTTCATCACTTAAAAGCTGCTTATGAAGCAGATATGAAATTAGCTAAATCATCGGAAACGCTATTTAGCAATGAGGTATGTCGTGTTATTCAACTCAATGATGCGCCATGGGCTAGAAGAGTAAGCGGTGTATATGGCAATGAATTAGCCAATAAATCACCAGATAAAGCCCATGTAATCGTTACCTTAAATGCTGATGGAAACTATACCATAAGCATTAGAGCTCCATTGTCCAATAAACAAGGCGCTGATATTATCTGCAGCCAATTCCCAACGGGTGGCGGAAGAGCTGCTGCTGCAGGTGTGAATAGTTTACCTAAAGAAATGCTTGAACGGTTTATTGAAACGGTATCAGGGTATTATGGGGAGACATAAGTTTGAAGTTTTGAGCTGTCAGTTATGACAAGTTAAAAAATAAGCTAAAAGTTTTGAGCTGTCAGCT
>CAWVWK010000236.1:0-3581 GCA_963933725.1 uncultured Colwellia sp. | reverse complement strand
TGAAGCATTAAATGAAACTTCCACTCTATTAAGTGTCAATAATATAAATACATGAAAACTTATTTCGAGCATCATGAAAAACACATTAATGCCCAATTATTGGTGATACTACTAATAGAATTGGGTGAACAACGCGGAGTTCATCCAAACACGCTCCTTAAGGGTACAAAGCTATTCCAACAAGACCTCACTAAATGCCAACTAAAGATATCTCATCAACAATTTGTTCAATTAATCCAAAATACCTTAAAATATTTACCACAAACTGATGTTCCATTTTTGATAGGAAAAAAACTATTTCCTGCCTATTTGGGTTTTATTGGTCAAACCTTAAAACACACACGAAATATTGAAGATATGATCAGAGTTGTTGCCTGTAAGCAACTGGAGATTTTTCCTTTTATGTTTATGCGTGCCGCCTCTACAAAAGAACATAGATATATACTTTTCAATCCTGCGATTAGCAATGAAAGTAATGAATACCAACGATTCATGATTGAGTTACTACTCAGTGCTTTAGTAAGTATTGCCAAGCAAAAAAATATTCCACTAAGTAGGTTACAGGTTAAGCTTCCTTATGCAGAGCCAAATCATACTGAACAATATAAAGCATATCTGCCATTAGCGTATAGTTTCTCACCTACAACTGAGACCTCAGCTTTATCACTGCAAATAAAATTTGATTTAGGGCTTCTTAAAATTAAGTTGCAAGATAGTAATCCCCTACTTACTGCTTATTATATGAAGCAACTCAGCCCAAAAAACCATAGTGTTGGTTTTTTGCAATTTATAATGCAATTACTTTCTAAACAACTTGAAAGGCGCAAAGAGGTGAGTCTTGACTGGCTTGCAAACCAGTTAGGGGTTAGCTCTGCAACTTTGAAACGAAAGCTCATTAAACATGGAACAAACTATCAACAAATTATCGATACGATACACCAACAAGCAGCGGTATTTTTATTAACAGAAAAAGGCTTGAATATTGAAAAAACCGCCTACGAATTAAGGTTTTCTGATTCAGCTAACTTCAGGCGCTCTTTTAAACGATGGACAGGTATAACACCATCAAATTTCTTAAAAGACTTAAATTCCCCCTTAAAACCATTTTACTAACTCATCTAAATAATGCGGTTATACAGAGCTAATTTAAAGAGCCTTTTGGGGTTTGATGGTGTAGTAAAAAAGAAGGTTTCTTTACCATAGAAATCGACAGCATTAATCACCACATAGTTTTGGCTTAAGACTTGATGGCAACACCAAAGAGCCAGAGCTATCGCCAAAGGTTTAGTTCTCCCCATCGGTATTGAGCAACCATCAGGGTTAATTGTTACGAGCCAAATTCACCTTCTAGCCCTCAAGCATTGTCCAACCCTTTACTGTGTCTAATTGGTGTTTTTTCCAATCTGCGGAAATCTGCGGGCAAAGGTTTCAACCCAAGAAAACGGTGGAATGACGATGTCTTGAACTTACTCATAACTTGAAGCTTGCCTTGCGCTCTTTATTTCATAATCCAAGCATAAAAAAGTGTACTAATATTTATTTGGGTATAAAATAACTACGCCTCTTCAAAAAACTAAAACGAGCAAAAATAATGAATAAAAAATCAGATATTGGCTTAATCGGCTTAGCTGTTATGGGTGAAAACCTTATCTTAAATATGGAATCTAAAGGTTTTACCGTAACGGCATTCAACCGTAGTTATAACAAAGTAGATAATTTTTTAAACAGCAGAGCTAAAGGGAAAAACATTAGAGGAGCAGATAGTATTGCTTCTTTAGTTGATTCTTTATCCAAGCCAAGAAAAGTTATGTTAATGGTAAAGGCAGGCCAAGTGGTTGATGACTATATAGAACAACTTATCCCACACCTTGAAGAAGGCGACATTATTATTGATGGCGGTAACACCCACTACCCTGACTCAAATCGTCGTACTCAGTATTTAGAAAATAAAGGTTTGTTATATATAGGCACTGGCGTATCTGGTGGCGAAGAAGGCGCGTTAAAAGGCCCATCTATTATGCCTGGTGGTTCAAAAGCAGCTTGGCCGGCGGTGAAAGAAATTTTTCAATCAATTTCAGCGAAAGTAGACAATGAGCAAGGTGAAGCGGTTGTTCCATGTTGTGATTGGGTTGGCGATGCTGGTGCTGGTCACTTCGTTAAAATGGTTCACAATGGCATTGAATATGGCGATATGCAATTAATTTGTGAAGCCTATCAGTTAATGAAAAATGTTTTAGGTCTATCGGCTGATGAATTACATCAAGTCTTTTCTGATTGGAATAAAACCGAGCTAGATAGCTACTTAATTGAAATAACCAGAGACATATTTGCTTATAAAGATGAAGATGGTGAGCCATTAGTTGAAAAAATTCTTGATACGGCAGGCCAAAAAGGAACAGGCAAATGGACTGGTGTTACCGCGCTTGATTTAGGCGTTCCATTGACTTTAATTGCTGACTCAGTTTTTGCCCGTTGTATTTCAGCGAAAAAAGAGCAGCGTGTTGAAGCTTCCAAAGTAATTTCTGGCCCAGAAATCAGTTTCACAGGTGATAAAGCAGAATTTATTGAAGACTTACGTCAAGCCGTATTGGCCGCTAAAATGGTTTCGTACGCGCAAGGTTATATGTTGATGGAAGAAGCTGCTAAAGAGTATCAATGGCAATTAAACTTCGGCGGAATTGCTTTTATGTGGCGTGGTGGATGTATTATTCGTTCTGCATTTTTAGGTAAAATCAAACAAGCGTATGATGACAACCCTCAGGTAGGTAATCTTTTACTAGCGCCTTACTTCAAAGATGCCGTATCGAGTGCGCAAGGTGGTTGGCGTCGAGTTATAGGCACGGCTGTGATGAGTGGTATCGCTGTACCTTGTTTAAGTTCAGCGCTTACTTACTTTGATGGCTTTAGAACGGCACGATTACCAGCCAATTTATTACAAGCGCAACGCGATTATTTTGGCGCACACACCTATGAACGTACCGACAAGCCCAGAGGCGAATTCTTCCATACAAACTGGACAGGTCGTGGTGGTGATACAGCCTCTACAACCTACAACGTCTAGGCGTTTCATAAATAATTTACATAGTATAAGCGGCTAAATAAGGGACAGTTCACGTTTACCAATTTTTCTAGTAAACGTGCTCTGCGCCTTTTTATCAATCTATACCTTAAATTTTATACTTTATAAAAGGCTAGCTTTCTCACTTTAAAGGTAGCCTTCTTAAGCCTTTTCCTGTCAATGCAAATATACCGTTGGCAGCCGCTACAGCAAAGAGCGGTAAGCCAGGATCTACGGTAACGTGATCTGATGGTTTATTTACAGCGTCATAGTCTTCAAATAAGCTTTCAACACTTGCATCATCAACAACCAGGCTATCAAAACACTGAAGCCTATTTTACTCACCCAATCAACCATGTCACCCATGCCACCAGGTAAAAAGCTGGGCATTATCCCATCGACAATATGATTTAACATATAGTGCATAATTTGTGGAGAAAAAAGAAGATAGGCATGTTTACGCATTATTATAAAATAATGTTTACTCCTAGATTATTCTGAGTTAATTTAATATGCATATTAA
>CAWVWK010000235.1:0-3614 GCA_963933725.1 uncultured Colwellia sp. | reverse complement strand
CTTGGCTTAAAAGATATTTTACCTGTTGCACCAGCCGTTGCTGAATACACAACAGGAATCTCTATGGGTGAAACTGCTGAGCAAATGGCAAAAACCTATAACATCTCAAGAGCAGATCAAGACGCATTAGCGCACCGTTCTCACACTCTAGCAACGCAAAGTTGGAATGAAGGTAAGCTAGACGGTGAAGTGATGACAGTTCATAGCGAACCTTATAAAGGCTTTATTTCAAAAGATAATTGTGTTCGAGAAAACTCTGTATTAGAAGGTTACGCAAAACTTCGCCCGTGTTTCGATCGTAAACATGGCACCGTAACAGCGGCTACAAGCACCGCTTTAACTGACGGTGGTTCAGCTATTTTATTGATGCGCGAAGGTAGAGCAAAAGAGTTAGGTTATAAGCCTCTAGGTTATATTAAAAGCTATGGTTTTGCTGCGATTGATGTATGGCAAGATATGTTGATGGGACCAAGTTATGCAACCCCAATCGCTTTAAAACGCGCAGGCTTAACTTTAGCAGACCTAGATCTAGTAGAAATGCATGAAGCCTTCGCTGCTCAAGCACTGGCTAACATGAAAATGTTTGGTAGCACCAAGTTTGCAAAAGAACAACTTGGTCAAGATAAAGCGATTGGTGAAATAGATATGGACAAGTTCAATGTGATGGGAGGCTCTTTAGCTTATGGGCACCCATTTGCAGCAACAGGTGCGAGACTTATTACACAAACATTAAATGAGTTAAATAGAAGAGGCGGTGGCGTTGGACTTACCACTGCTTGTGCCGCTGGTGGATTAGGCGCGGCTATGATTTTGGAGACAGATTAATGAATGATACGACAAAGAATATAAGCGCTTTTACGCTTGTTCGTAACGAAAATGGCATTGCTCATTTAGTGATGGACGTGGTTGGCGATACCATGAATACTTTAAAAGCAGAGTTTTCAGATCAGGTTGCTGATGTATTAAATGAAATCAAAGACGATGCTAGCATTACGGGTGTTGTTTTGATGAGTGGTAAGGCAGACTCTTTCGTTGCTGGCGCTGATATTAATATGATCAACGATTGTAAAACCAAAGAAGAAGTTGCTGCACTTTCAAGACAAGGGCAAATGATTTTCTCTCAACTTGAAACATTGACAATTCCTGTTGTAGCCGCTGTTAATGGCGCTTGTTTAGGTGGTGGATTAGAGCTTGCTATGGCATGTCATGCAAGAGTTTGTAGTGACAGCCCTAAAACAGCTTTAGGATTACCTGAAGTTCAGCTAGGGTTGCTTCCAGGTGGCGGCGGCACACAACGCTTACCTAAAATTATCGGTTTACAAAAATCTTTAGATATGATGCTTTCAGGTAAGCAACTTAGAGCGAAGCAAGCTTTAAAAGCAGGGTTAGTTGATGATGTTGTACCAAACAGTATTTTAATTGTTACCGCAGAAAACATGGTTAAAACACTTACTTCAAAAGGTAAGTTAAATACTAAGAAGCGTAAAAAAGCGCTTATTGCTAAGTTAATGGAAGGCTTCTTAGAAAACACCAAAGCAGGTCGTAACATAGTTTATAAACAAGCGACTAAAATGGTTTTAGGTAAAACTAAAGGTAATTACCCTGCACCATTAAAAATTGTTGAATGTATTAAAACAGGACTAGAGCAGTCTAGTGCCAAAGGGTACCAAATTGAAGCTGATAACTTTGCTGAGTTGGCCATGACCCCAGAGTCGGCTCAATTACGTAATTTATTCTTTGCTACAACAGACATGAAAAAAGAAGAGGGCGTTGAAGGGGTCGCGCCTGCGAAGCTTCAAAAAACAGCGGTATTAGGTGGTGGTCTAATGGGGGGCGGTATTGCATTTGTTACGGCAACAAAAGCTAAAATACCAGCACGTATTAAAGACATATCTTACCAAGGTATCAGCCACGCATTAAAGTACAGCTATGATATTTTAAATAAGAAAGTGAAGCGTCGTTTTATTCGTTCTAGCGAAATGCAAAAGCAAATGGCAATGATCACAGGTGATATTAACTACACAGGCTTTAAAGAAGTTGATATCGTTGTAGAAGCTGTATTTGAAGATCTTTCTTTAAAACAAAATATGGTATTAGAAGTTGAAAAGCATGCGAAAGAATCAACTATTTTCGCAAGTAATACTTCAAGTTTACCTATTGGTAATATCGCAGCTAAAGCAGAGCGACCAGAAAATGTGATTGGTTTACATTACTTTTCTCCAGTAGATAAAATGCCATTAGTGGAAATTATTCCACATGAGAAAACCTCTGATCAAGTTATCTCCACAACCGTTTCTTTTGCTAAGAAACAAGGTAAAACACCGATTGTGGTAAAAGATAAAGCTGGTTTTTATGTTAACCGAATTCTAGCACCTTACATGAATGAAGCAGCTATATTGCTTCTTTCAGGCGAGCCGATTGATAAAATTGATAAGGCACTTGTTAACTTTGGTTTCCCTGTTGGCCCTATGCAACTTCTTGATGAAGTAGGTATTGATGTAGGCGCTAAAATAGGGCCTATTTTACAAGCTGATTTAGGCGACCGTTTTGCGACGCCTTCAGCCTTTTCAAAATTACTTGATGATGGCCGACTAGGTAAAAAATCAAACAAAGGTTTTTACTTGTATGGCAAAGCAGCTAAAAAAGGCAAACAGGTTGATGAAAGTATTTATACTTTACTTAATATTTCACCTAAAGGCAGCCTTTCAGCTAACGAAATCGCTAAGCGTTGTACCTACATGATGTTGAACGAAGCGGCGCGGTGTTTTGAAGAGGGGATTGTTCGAAATGCGAGAGATGGAGACATCGGAGCTATATTTGGTATAGGTTTCCCACCATTTATTGGTGGTCCTCTGCGTTATATTGATAAAATCGGAGCTCAATCTGTTGTTGCACAACTGACGCAATGGGCGACTAAACACGGAGAACGTTACACTCCTTGTGAAGCATTAGTTAAAATGGCTGAAAATGGCGAAAGCTATTACCCTTCTAAATAACGCTCTAAAAAACTGAATAAATGGCGAGGTATTCCTCGCCTTTTTACTTTTAGGTTCTTCAAAATAAAGGGCTACAATTTATAACCAATTTGTTGTTGAATAATTACTCTAATATTGTTATATTTTCGTCGATTTCACTCTCTCAGACAGATACTCTAATAGTGAATGCGTAGTTAGAATCTCTTCTTTAGAAGCAAAAGTATTTTTTTAGGAAGTATTATGTTGTTACTTGTCGCCCTATTTTGTACCAGTGCATTAGGTGGTTTATTTTTTTATTGTCAGGCTGTTATCACAGGCTTTGGTCGTAAAAGGTGGACTTTAGCAGGCATCTTGTTTGGCCCATTCATTTGGCCTATGTTTTCAATGAAGAAGCGCATGCGTTCTAATCAATTATTTGGTTTTCAAGAGTTAATTTTCAGAGCTTAATGCCTTTCTCTCATTGGCTCTTGTTCTAATCTGCTTTCACCGAAAAAAGAAAAGATATTTCTGTTGCTCTTCCTTTGTGTAGCGAAGCGCCTCGGTGCAATCGGTGGTAAAAAGGGCTTATGGCTTGACCCTACTCGAAACTCGTTCTCGATTCCCGTTTTTCTCGTTTTTCTCGTTTTTTAACTTAAAGCT
>CAWVWK010000234.1:0-3627 GCA_963933725.1 uncultured Colwellia sp. | reverse complement strand
GTGCTAAGGGAGCTTTCAACAACATTGAAAACGCTCTTGCACTTGCCTTGGCTCCTACAACAATAGAGCTTGGCCAACCGAATTGACGAACAATTTCTTCGAGCCTTTTTGAATTTTTTACATCGTCACCTGATTTAACCATTTCAAAAAGCTCTTTTTGAAGCGTTTCATCGTAATAAGGAAGCAATACTTTTTGGTCTTCTGGGCGAACTTTAACAAACACCTGAAATGCTGCTCTAACCCCCATTCCCCCTACTAAATGTTCATTAGGCCAACCATTATATGCAACGAGTTGAAGTAAATCCTCTGCATTTTTTTTAATGATATTATCGTACTCTGCCTGCAATACATCGAGCCCCTCAGTGCCTTGATGTTTTTTCAGTTTTTTAGCTGCCTTACGCTCAGCTCTCGACATGGCATATAGTTCTTTTTGTATAGGCTCATCAAATTCAATATATGTTTCAATTGTTTGATGATAGTTTACTGATGATTCGGCATGAACTGTAAACGTGATCAATGTTAAAACGCTGACTAAAAGTGTTACGCAATGGCGTACGGAAGAATTTAAAAATGACATCTACTGCTCTTATTGTAATATTAAACGCATACTAACTTTCTCTATAATACCTATATTTTACAGTTAATATCAATGAATTATTTTATGGCCCTCTGTATAAATAAGTATTTGCTTGTTTGTACAGAAAAAGACTATTTTAGGCTATATATAAAAAAAGCGCTTATAAGCGCTTTTTATCAAATTTTAATGCAAGTTCTATTTTAACGTTGCGTAATAAGCCGCAATGTTAGCCATATCTTCTTCAGATAAACCCATTGCCATAGCACTCATTGTAGGATCTTTACGAGCACCTGATTTGAAGTCTTTTAATTGCTTTAATATATAAGCTTCTTTTTGGCCCGCTAAATTTGGATAAGTTGGAATAGCAGAAACACCAGTAGCACCATGACAAGCAGCACACATTGCTACTTTAGCTTTTCCTGCTGCAGCATCGCCTGCAGCAAATGCTGTAGAAGTCATTAAAGTCGTTGCAGCAACCGCAAGAATAAATTTTTTCATTTTAATCCCTCTTTCATGTTAAATGTTATTTTATTAACCTTGAAAATAAGTATAGGGAAAAAAAACTAAGCTGTCGTGTACTAATTCCCTTTAGACCTAAAATAATCATGTCTAGATCAATAAATTACTCACTTTATGGTGAATATTCAAACAATAAAAACATGATATAGTATCCTGTTAAGTACAAGCTATAGAATACTGAAATAAATGATAATATGAACCATAAAATACTAATTAGCAGTTGTTTTTTAGGCAATAATGTTCGTTATAACGGCAAGGCAAAGAAATTACATCATCACTACATCAATACTTGGTTGGCCGAGGATCGACTTGTAGTTATCTGCCCTGAAATGAGTGGAGGTCTATCTGTGCCAAGAGCACCAGCTGAGATTCAAAAAAGCGGCATTATAATGACGCAAACAGGTGAAAATGTTAGCGAAGCCTTCCAAAGGGGTGCGCAACACGCACTGGAAGTATGTTTAACACACCACATTAATTTTGCGCTCTTAAAAGAAAGTAGCCCTTCCTGTGGAAGCCAATTTATTTATGATGGTAGCTTTTCACAGAAAAAAATCCCAGGGCAAGGTGTAACAGCCGCTTTACTAAAAGATCACGATATCCAGGTATTTTGTGAAAACGATATTGAAAAACTTGCTATGCTAATAGAAAATCAATAATCAAAGACTCTGTTAAGTCATTTTGTTTTAGATACAATTAATTTACATAGCGTATCAAGTTTAAATCATTGTGATTAAAACACGAGTTATCAATAGACTTAAGCTCAGCTCTAACCGCTAAAGTACATAATTATTCACTAATAAGAGGTGATACATGACCATAAATTCAAACATTTATAAGCTAATAGTACCTTTGTTTTTTCTTCTTTTTGTTGCTAGCTGTACAAGCTCTACTCCTAAAGAAAACAAGGCGAACAAACAACAGGAAGACCAGCAGTTACTTAATATCATCGCTAAGTATGATAATTATCATCTCAATAGCAGCCCTTTCAACAACCCTGAACAAAAAGGTAATAATGCAATACTGCCAGATTTATCTCCTGCGTCACTTGCTAAAAATCATCAAGCGCTTAATACAATATACCAAGAGCTTAAGCTTATAAATTCAGACAACTTAAGTGATGATAATAAAATAAACCTTTCTGTGCTTTCATATCGTATTAAAAATACCTTAGATAATTATACTAACAAAGAACATTACATGCCCCTTACTGCTGAGTCTGGCTTTCATGTTTATATTTCTTATATCTCTGAGCAGGTTCAGTTCAAGAAAAAACAAGATTACCAAGATTACTTATCTAGGCTAGCAGCAATACCTAGTTACTTTAACCAACAAGAATATTGGATGAGAGAAGGTATTAAAGCAGGCATCGTACAACCTAAGATTGTCTTAATTGGTTTTGAAGACTCCATAAAAGCTTTTATTAAAGAAGATGTAACTCAAAGTACTTATTACACACCTTTTTTAAGTATGTCTGAGCATATATCAGATGAAGACAAAACAGCCTTACAGCAAGCCGCTAAAAACCTTATTCGCTCCAAAGTCATACCGACTTATAAACAGTATTATCAATTCATGGTGGATGAATACAAGCCCAATGCTCGTGATAATATTGCGGCAAGCTCATTGCCCGGTGGTAAAGCGTACTATCAGAACCGAGTAGATCATTACACTACAATCAACTTAACAGCTGACGAGATTCATCAACAAGGCCTAGAAGAAGTTAAACGTATTCGTACACAAATGGAAGCAATTATAAAAGAAGTTGAATTTAATGGTAGTTTTGCCGATTTCATTCAATTTTTAAGAACTGATGAACAGTTCTATGCTAAAACGCCTAATGAGTTAATTAAAGAAGCCTCTTACATTTCAAAAGAAATGGACGCGAGGCTTCCACCATTATTTAAAACCTTACCAAGAACGCCTTATGGGGTAATGGCCGTACCTGAAAACATAGCGCCCAAATACACAACAGGTCGCTATGCAGGACCTTCTAGGGATGGTTTACCTGGTTACTATTGGGTCAACACATATCGATTAGACCGAAGACCTTTATATGTTTTGCCTGCACTAACTTTACATGAAGCCGTTCCAGGTCATCATTTACAAATATCGCTTGCTAACGAAATGAAAGATGTTCCTGAATTTAGAAATAGAACGTATATCTCTGCCTTTGGTGAAGGATGGGGGCTTTACTCTGAATATCTAGGCATTGAAGCTGGCATGTACAAAACACCTTATGAGAATTTTGGTCGATTAACATATGAGATGTGGCGCGCTTGTCGACTCGTTGTTGATACAGGTATGCACCAAATGGGCTGGACAAGAGATCAAGCGATAAATTATTTATCAAGTAACACAGCGTTATCACTACATAATGTAAAAACCGAGATTGATCGCTATATTTCATGGCCAGCACAAGCGCTTTCTTACAAAATAGGTGAGATAACTATTAAACGTCTTCGTCAAAAAGCCGAAGACGAGTTAGGTGATCGTTTTGATATACGTGAATTTCATGATCAAATACTAAAAAA
>CAWVWK010000233.1:0-3662 GCA_963933725.1 uncultured Colwellia sp. | reverse complement strand
GTAACCTGCGGGCAAAACGGGCTAGTCTCTTGACCTTACCCAAAAAAATTCCTTAATTCGCGTAATCCGTGTAATTCGATGAGATCACTAGTCCCTAATTCGTTGACAATCTCAGTTCATAATTCGCATTTTGGTATTCATCTTGTTTTTAGGTACAATAGCGCAATACCTTTCCTGATGATAAATGCTATGAAGTGCCAACAAAACTTATCTTTACGCTCGTATAACAGCTTGAATATTGAAAGCCATTGCGCAGAGATATACCGTCCAGAGACTATTTCAGAATTACAAAGCTTACCGGTATTTGATGAAAAGCCTTTCTATATATTAGGCGATGGCAGTAATACCTTATTTGTTGATGAGAACGCGCCTGTTATTGTTAAGCCAAATTTTACTGGTATAGATATTAACGACCAAGGTAGTTTCTTTGAAGTTAAAGTTGGAGCAAGTGAAAACTGGCATAACCTAGTAACTCATTGCATTGGTTTAAATATTTTAGGGTTAGAAAATTTAGCTTTAATACCAGGAAGTGTAGGCGCTGCGCCTGTGCAAAATATTGGCGCTTACGGCGTAGATTTTGCCGATTATTGTTTTGAAGTCATATGGTTTGATTTTGCGAAAAAAGAAGCTGTAACCTTAAGCAAAGCAGAATGTGATTTTGGTTACCGTGATAGCATCTTTAAAGGTGAGCTCTACAATAAAGGCGTTATTACCGAGGTTACTTTTCATTTCCCTAAAGAGTGGTCTGCTAATTTATCTTATGCTGGTTTAGATACGCTAACAGAAGATGCTAGTGCGATTGATGTAATGGAAAAGGTAATAGCGCTAAGAATGTCGAAATTACCCGACCCATCGGTAATTCCTAATGCGGGAAGCTTCTTTAAAAACCCTGTGGTTAGCGTTGAGCAATATGAAGCGCTTAAACAGCAATACCCGAACATCCCGTCCTATACCCAAGCCGATGGTAACGTTAAACTCGCTGCCGGTTGGTTAATCGACCAAGCTGGGCTTAAGGGGTATCATAAAGATGGTGTTGGCGTTCATAAAAAACAGGCCCTAGTATTAGTTAACTATTTAAATGGTTCGGGCAAAGATATTGTTGATTTAGCGCAGTATGTGCAAGAAACCATATCGTCTAAATTTAAAGTAGATTTAGAGCCAGAAGTTAGAATGGTTACCTCACAAGGTGAAGTACCTTTTTCGGCGTTACTTAAGGGCTAAGGTTCAAGGTATTGGTCTATAACCAACATGCTAAAGCAGTGCGTATAAGCAAGCAAAAGAGTAAGGTAAAAAAGTGGCAAAAATAGCACATGAGAATTTAATTAAAGCGCTGGCGAATGGCGAGTTTGTGTCAGGTCAATTACTTGCACAGCAATTAAATGTGACACGCGCTTCTATTTCTAAATATATAAGCACATTAAAAGACATGGGCTTAGATATCTATAGTGTAAAAGGTAAGGGCTATAAGTTAGCTACACCATTAAATTTGTTATCAAGTCAAAAAATTTCATCGCTAATAGGTACTGATGTAAATGCCCCTGAGATTGAAGTACACAATATTATCGACTCTACCAATAATTATTTATTACGCCGTTTACCCAATAGCGTATCGCAAGGGCAAGTGTGCTTAGCTGAATATCAAGATGCAGGAAGAGGGCGTAGAGGCAGAAAATGGATTTCACCATTCGGTAGTCAAATCTATTTATCTATGTACTGGCGTTTATCTCAAGGCTTGTCTTCTGCTATGGGGTTGAGCTTAGTTACCGCTATTGCCTTAAGTGATGCGATAAAGAAAGTTTGTGATATTGAAGTTCAATTAAAGTGGCCTAATGATGTTTATATTCAAGGTGTAAAAGTTGCTGGTATTTTAATTGATTTAGAAGGCCAGCCACTAGAAGAAAGTCATAGTGTTATTGGCGTAGGTCTTAATATAGATATGCCTAGTATTGCTGGCGCTGAAATAGATCAAGCATGGACAGATTTATCAGAGCATTGTCATAAACCAATAGATAGAAATGCGATAAGCGCTGCTTTAATTTCTGCTTTATGGCAAAGGCTGGCGGAACATGAAGAACATGGTATTAGCAACATGCTAGATGAATGGCATCACCAGGATTTATACCTTAATAAACCAGTAAAACTTTTAACCGGTGAGAACATAACTAAAGGCATATGCAAAGGTGTAAACCAGCAAGGTGCACTATTACTTGAAGTAAACGGGCAAATTAAAACCATTTATGGCGGTGAAGTAAGCCTGCGAGGTGATGCATAATGCTATTGGTTGATATTGGCAACTCGAAAACCAAATATACTTATTTTGAAAATGGTCAATTCGCTAATGTGCTGTCTGTTGCAAATGATCAATTTAACGTTGATGTATTCAGGCAAGAAGCGAAGACTATGACAAAAGTTTTAGTATCAAATGTTGCTGACCAAGATATTGCTAAACAAATTGAGCAATGCTGTAGAGAGAGTGCAATAGATTTTTTAGAGATAAAAAGTGAACAACAACGCGGTGCTGTTGTATCGGGATACGAGGAGCCTGAAAGCTTAGGTGTAGATAGATGGCTAGCTATTTTAGGTGGGCAAACACTTTATCCAGCACAAACATTACTTATTATAGATAGTGGTACCGCAACAACAGTTGATTTGCTTAACTGTGATGGCACTCATCTTGGCGGATGGATAATGCCCGGTATAGATACCTTATTTACCAGCGTGCTTTCTTCAACCAAAAAAGTAGATGCACATTACCAAAAAACGGCTTTGATGGCATTTGGAACGAATACTGATGCAAATGTAAACAATGCTTGTTGGGCAATGACTGTTGGTGCAATAAATGAAGCATTAGTCCAAGCCGATAAGTTAGTAAAGCATGTCGACAAAGTCATTTTGACTGGTGGCAATGCACAAAAAATTAGTACACTTATGCAAGAAATGGAAGAAAAGTTAGTTATTGAGAGCCAATTATTGTTTCATGGCATGAAAAACTACCTTTAAAAAATAAAATTGTTCAATATATGGTGTCTCTTCGGATAAAAAAGCACCAAAGAGAGAAAAACATCATTTTTTTTTGCTTTTGCTATTGCAAGGCGGAAAACATTCCACTAAAATTCGCACCACTTAATGTAGTGCCGACTTAGCTCAGTTGGTAGAGCAACTGACTTGTAATCAGTAGGTCGCCAGTTCGATTCCGGCAGTCGGCACCATTAATACTATCAACCATATGGCCTGATAGGATATACGTAGTATATTAAGTGGAGGGGTTCCCGAGTGGCCAAAGGGATCAGACTGTAAATCTGACGGCTCCGCCTTCGGTGGTTCGAATCCACCTCCCTCCACCATTTCTATTTTCAGGCTAATAGGTCCTGAAGTAGTTAGAGAAATTGATAAAGTCAGCGGGTGTCGTATACTGGCTATTACCTCAGCCTTCCAAGCTGATGAAGCGGGTTCGATTCCCGCCACCCGCTCCAATCTTTATAAATTGCTGATATGGCTCAGTTGGTAGAGCGCACCCTTGGTAAGGGTGAGGTCGGCAGTTCGAATCTGCCTATCAGCACCATTTCAAGATTACTTTATTAATCGTCTCACCTTATAAATTTAAATTGTAAACTTAATAACATACCCAGAGGTATTTTAAAATGGCTAAAGAAAAATTTGAA
>CAWVWK010000232.1:0-3668 GCA_963933725.1 uncultured Colwellia sp. | reverse complement strand
AAATGATATATCAATTATAAATATATTTTACTGCAGTCGTTTTTCGAATTATTTGAGGTATGTTTTGAATTGTTCGAAGCAGTTTTAATGTTTACATAAGCGCCTAAACTACCTTCTGGCGTTTTAGCCATTGGGCTTTTGCTTACTTGAGCACCCGAAATAAGTTCTGACGGGAGCATTTGCAGATCAACAGAACGCGAAGCATCAGTACTCGCTATAGTTCTTTGGTTTAATTGCACTATATTGTAGGCGGGACCAAAGCCACGAACAGTTAATTTAGAGCCCTCGCCATTTTCTCGTGAAATAGAAACCCCTGGTATTCTTTGCAAAGACTCTGCAACATTTTGGTCAGGAAACTTACCTAGATCCTCAGCTGCAATGCCGTCAATAATATTAGCTGCACTTCTTTTATCTGCTAATGCTTCTGTTAAGCTACTTCTAATACCTGTAACTTCTATCACTTCTGTCTGTTCTTTTGCTTCTTTTACTTCTTGAGCAACTGTGTAAGAAGGCACATGGATATATAATGCAGCCATTAACGCTATACTTATTTTAGATTTTTTCATTAATTCCCCACTTTGAAGGTACAAACTATTGTTTGCCTACTTCATCTATTTTATTTTTATAGTATTACTAACATCGAATATGCATTGATTATTTTTGGACATATCGCATTAACAATCTTTATTTTATTTATCGAAAAAAACACCAATTAAGGAAAAGCTTCTCTCGAGTATTATTAAGACGAATCAAAGATTTTTTTCCACTATAAGAAATAAAATAAAAAATTGGAGGTATGAATAAATAAATTTATTAAAAGATGAATAACAGATAAAACAGTAGTTTGTAACGGTTGAAATATACTTTAGAAACGAGCAACTAATCCTAAGGTATAACGAGTGCCAGACTCTGATATATAGTTAATTAATGGTTTATATTTTAGATAACGTTCAGTGATTGATTTATTTAAATTGATAATAGAAAAATTGAATTTAATGTGCTTGTTGATAGAGTAGTTTGCTGAGAAATCTAGTTGGCCTCGGGCTTTTTCTATCTCTGGTAGTAGATATTCAGAGCCAAAACCTAAAATAACATTTTCTCTACGAACAAAATCATCACGCCATGCATAAGCTAAACGGAGACTTAAAGTACCATCATCGTAATAAGTGGCCAAATTATAACTATTTTCAGAGAGACCTTTACGGGTAATTTCATCTCCTTCTTGATCAAATAGATCACTATCTTCTGTCGTATAAGTATAATTTGCCCTTATGCCAGTATGCGAAAATAAGCCTTTAAGGTGATCAAAACCATGTTGTAAGTTAATTTCAAAACCTTTTATCTTTGTGCCTGGTAAATTAGCTGGTTGCGTGGCTAACCACAATTCCCCACTTATCTCTAAAGGTATACGTATGGGAGAAGTTGCAATAATAGAGTCTAAATTTTTATAAAATAATGCCGCAGATAACATGTTACTGTCTGAGTAATACCATTCATATGACAGGTCTAAATTTGTCGCTTGTATCGGTTCAAGGTTTGGATTACCTAGTTTAGCAGTACCTGCAATGCCTTCTCCTAGTTCATCATTTAATTCTAGCTTTATGCCTGGTGATAGTTTAGCTAAACCTGGGCGAGAAATAGACTTATAAGCGGCAAAACGAAGGATAGTTTCATCGTTAAGTACTAGGTTGGCATTCACACTAGGTAAAAACGCTTGATAATCACCTGCAAAACTTACGGTATTATAAGCAATAGGTTTTACGCCTGGGTCAGCATCTATTAACCCGCTAGAGCTTGTGTTAGTTTCTATATAACGAACACCTATATTACCAAAAAGTCCTAAATCAACAAACTCTGTTAAGAAGTCTGTTTGTAGATATAAAGCTGAAGTTTCTTCTTCAACGGTGTACCGGCTTTCTGGAAGTTCATAATAACCTGCACCGCGCGATTCACTGTAGGCTTTAATATCATGCATATCAAAATAGCTTGTAATTTGATCAATATCACAATTAGTTGTAGGCCAAGTATTTGGTATATTTCCACCTTGATCTATCTTGATAGTACGAGTGGTATGACATTGTTGTAAATCGTTTGCGGTTTGAATATATTCATCGCTAGTATTAAAATCGGGTTCTACAAAAATTTCTCGAATATCTATTGCTTCGGTTTTCCCATCAGTTATTTTAGTCTTTTGTTGGTTTTGATTCTGCCAAGAAGCTCGAATAAATTCTTTGGTTGAATAGCGAACACCGGTTTTGATTGTAGTGAAAAAAACTCCATCAAGTTCATAAGTTAAGTCAAACTGGAGTGAACTGTTCTTATTGTCTGTATCATCCGCATTACGTTGCATTGTGAAATATTTCAAACTAGGATGGGATAAATCTGTTATGTCAGTATCGTCTAGTTCTTCAATTGATGAAGGGCCACCGTTATAAAAAGGTGTGTCATAAAAGGTCATAAATGGGACTAAAGAATCAGCATAGTTGAAATCGATGATACCAATATTGTCATTCGCGTTTATTTGCCCTTTCCCTGTATAGTCATAAGCCATAACTAAGTTTGAATGTGTAGATCTACCTGTACCTTTACCGCCATTGGCGACAAAAGCAAGGTTTAAACCATCGATTAATTGGTAATCAGCGCCGAGTGTTAGTATATGAGAGTCACGCAATTTTTTTCTAACGGAAGGTGAGCCACCAAGTCGTAAGTTAGCTCCGCCAATTAAACCTTGATCTAAGAAGTAGTTACCATTACCTATATGACTAAAACTTGGGTTGCTATCGGCTAAAATATATGAACGTTCGGCATGGATTTGTGCATTAACCTGCGAGCCGCTTTCATCCTGTTCGCTGGTGTTATATGTATAATCAAGATAAAAATTTAACTCATCATTTGGTTGCCATTGAAAACTAGTATTAACTGAACTTCTTACTGATTCTGTCTCACGACTGAAGCTACGAAAAAGTGCTGGCATATAAAAGACATCATTTTTATCGGCAATACCATCACCATTAACATCAATGTTTTTAGCATATTGAAAAGGCCCAGGCGCATTAAAAGGGTTGTTTTTAGTACTACCAACAGGAACAGTTACACCCGTTTTATACAACCAGGCACCTGTAGCGTTTTCATAATCTCCACCGCCGTAAGCATCGGTGTGAGAGACAATTTTAGAGGAGCCACCATTGGCGATGAAACCAAAATCACCTAGCGAAGTATCACGAAAGTTTTTCGCAAAGAACATGTTTAAATCAGGTGTTACATCATCTGGCAATTCAGCATACTTAGCTCTTGCCGTAATTGTGGCAACTTGCTCTTTTTGTATATTAAGCGGTCGGCGAGTTTTTAAATTTATTGAGCCGCCTAGCGAGCCTTCTATGCGATCAGCTGTAGATGTTTTTAATACTTCAATCCCAGAAAATAATTCTGAAGGTAAGTCCTGAAAATTAATATTTCGATTACCACTACTACCAGAAACTGATTGGCCGTTTATTTCAACGTTGTTGTCAGATATGCCACGAATTTGAATCGATTCACCTTCACCGTCAGAAGTTCGAGACATTTGAATACCCGTAATGCGTTGCAGTGCCTCTGCAATGTTATTATCAGGTAACTGACCGATATCTTCAGCAGAGATACTGTCCATAATTTCTGAAGAAAAACGCTTA
>CAWVWK010000231.1:0-3804 GCA_963933725.1 uncultured Colwellia sp. | reverse complement strand
GCTAGACCATTAGCAAAGCCTATAATACCTTGTTCTACAAGAGGGGTATTAAAGCAACGGGCTTTACCAAATTTTTCTTGTAAACCACTGGTTGCTCTAAATACGCCACCAAAATGACCTACATCTTCACCAAAACATAACGTTTTTTCATCTTCTTGCATGGCAATATCAAGCGCACTGTTAATGGCTTGTAGTAAATTCATATTTGACATTTTAAAATTTCCCTGCGGTTAAAGGATAAGATTCAGGGTATTTTTTAACATGTGCTTTTAAAGCCTCGAGTTGATTTTCTAACGATTTTGGCGCTGTGTCATAAACATCGGTGATCATGCTATCAATGTTTGGTTTATCGATAACCTCTGCCGTTTTCACCGCTGCCAATATATCTGTTCTTAACTTAGCGAGTAGTGCACTTTCTTTTTCTTCATTCCACCAATTTTGTGCTAATAAGTAATTTTTCATTCTCACAATAGGGTCGTTTTCCTGCCAAGTAGCTTCCTCTTCTTTGGTTCTATAAGCAGAGGGATCATCTGAAGTTGAGTGAGCGCCAAGACGATAGGTCATGGCTTCAATAAGAACTGGCTGTTCATTTTTTAAAGCATATTGTCTTGCCATTTGGGTTGCTTTAACCACAGCAAGAATATCATTACCGTCTACACGCAAAGTTTTCATCCCATACCCCACGCCTCTCGATGCAATGCCGTTGCCAACAAATTGTTCATCTGCTGGTGTCGATATGGCATAACCATTATTGCGGCAAAAGAAAATCACTGGCGCTTTATGCACAGCGGCCATATTCAAACCAGCATGAAAATCGCCTTCGGACGCTGCTCCTTCACCAAAAAAGCAAATGGTTACGGCATCTAAACCCTGTAATTTCTGCCCATAAGCATAGCCTGAAGCTTGCGGTATTTGCGTTGCAAGTGGTGAAGAAACCGTCATATAATTTAATTCATTGCTCCCATAATGAATTGGCATTTGTCGGCCTTTACCTAAATCATCACTGTTTGAAAACATTTGATTCATGAAATTGCTCAAACTGAACCCTCTGTATATCAGAGCCCCTTGTTCTCTATATTGAGTCATAATCATATCTTGTGGCTTCAGGCCTGCTGCGCCACCAATACTTGCTGCTTCTTCGCCTAGTGCGCTTACATAAAAACTCAAGCGACCTTGACGTTGAGACGCAACCATACGCTCATCAAGAACGCGGTGAAAAGCTAATGCTTCATAAACCTTTACTGCAGAAGCTTCATCAAGTTCTGGCATATCACTATTTTGATAAGTACTGCCATCTTGCTTGAGTATTTTTAACTCTGGAATATCAACACTATGCCCATCGATAAAGGTAGGGCAATGAACGATACGGCTATCTTGGTAAATATTATTACTCATAGTTTTCTCATCGAATATTTTAGGAACAATTTGTTATTTTCAAAAAATCTTTTATTTTCTAAGTAGTCTACTTCAATGAACAAACCTTACCTTCACGTCAACTTCGTTTCAATTTTTGAAGTAAATGAGTTATTCATATCCGTTAGCTAAGTGAGCAAATATGTTTACACTTAGTATGAATAGAAGACTATCTAAATGTTAAGCACTGTCTTTTGTCGTCAATGTATCTAATAATTTGATGCACTTTAAATGAGTATAATCGTTATTCTCAGTTAGGGTAAAAGAATCAAATGAATAAATGCAAGGTAGATAACTTAAACTCGGTTTAAGGTATAACTTAACCTATTGAAGTTTATTGCTTTATATGGATAATATTGACTATAGCTTGATAGTTTTTCTTGATTCAGGCAAATTCATGCATCAAAACCTAGCCTATTGCAAATGAATTTATCGTAGAGGCTAGTAAAATAGCGGCTAGCGAAGTGTTTATTAAGCCGGTATCAGGTTAGAGAGTACAGAGGATAGCCACTCAAACGTTTCAGGTAAAGGTAATAATGATTTACGTTTTATTCTAACTATTAGGAGTGTAGGGTAATGATTCGCTAGGTGGGCAAATAAGTAATATGGCTATACCTTAGGGCATTAAAAACACTAAGCTGAGAAAGAGTGAGCATCTTCTTCAGCTATTACTTTTATAAGGACTATTTTGTGATAACGACAGAGAATTTATTTTGTTTTCCCACCTCATCTAATCGGTTATAAGAGATTACAAAATCATTTTTTTGATCGTTATTGAGATCGTACGACAATACGTTACTCCCTTCTTTAGGGATTGGTAGAGATTGTTTCAGCGCTGTTTTAGCAAACCGTCTTTTTGATTTTTTCTTGAGTCCTTTATAAATTTTTAATTCATCTCCATCAGATAAAATTAAATCATGGAGGCCATCAGCATTAATATCTTCTAAAATAATCACAGGGCTTCCACTTTGACCTTTACTTAGACTAAAGCTTAATTCAACTTCTTTTTCTGCAATAGGCTTTTCTGTAAAAACATTATCTTTATTCAAAGCAAATAATAAAACATTTTGATCTATGCCACCCGAAAGTAGTGCACCTATAACATTACCAACACTTAACTCAAATGAAGACAGTAACACCTCATAACGATTATCTTGATTAATATCGATAACACTTAAACCCGTTAACGTTCCATCAGCTCTTATAATCGTATCTGCAATTGTTGGAAATTGAATACTATAAATTTCTTTTTCAACTTTATCTGTTGATGATATGAGCTCTTTTCTACCAAAATAAAATTCATAATTATTGGTGCGATCTAATACCCCGCTGCTTTGTGTATATTGGACTATCATATCCAAAATACCATCACCGTTCACATCTTTAATATCTTCTACTACACGGTGTACCAATGAACTTTGATCTAAGCCTTCTCCTTCAGCTGTTTTCATATCCCACCAACGAATACCATGAATACCTTCGTTGATTGTTATATTAGTTTCTCTGGTCGAGAAGTTACCATCAAGCTGTTGCGCAAAATACATTAATACACCCTTCTCTATCCAAGCGACGTCTAGCCTTTGGTCAAAATTAAAGTCTCCATAGTAAATTGACTTGGGGGTAAAAGTAACGCCACCTCTATTTAAACTAACACGAGGCGATAGACGTAATGATTGCTGTTCACGTTCCTTTTCTGGGCTAACAAATTCTTGCCCTGCCCATAAGTTAATCGCTTGAAAGTCATCGAGAACAATATCATCAACTCCGTCTTGATTAATGTCTCTAATAAAGTTTTTTCTTGATAAATAAGAGGATGACTTCATCAAATAAATAGACTGAACTTTTTGCTCCAATTTAAAAGAAGAGCGACTTTTCTCTAGCGTGTCGATGCAACACTCTTTGACCAACATTTTATCATTTTGGACTATTTCTTTATCTAAGCCGGGCTGGTAACTTACCACTTCGTCATGTGATAAGAAGTATAGTTTTTGAACTTTTTCTGTCGATATTTTATCTGCTGGTTTTTTATCTAAAGCAGTAAAATAGTTTTGCTCATCGCTTAAATCATAGGCAAAAAACTTTTTATCAATAGGTAACATATCGACGAGCAAATACTGTTGATTTACTTCATCAATAGCGTAGACAGCCATCCAAGATGAGCTATTTTCATCAACGCCCATCACTACAAGTTCTTTTGAGTTAGTCTCTGTCTTTTCGAGACCCAATACTTTTTCCTCCTCAAATAAGTTTAACGCGAGGATGGGCTGTGTAATAGTGAATGGAGCTTCAACCTCATAAACATCAAAAAGCTTCTTCTTTTTTGCTGCATTCGTATTAAAAGCGCAAAGGAAGGTGAGTAATATTAAGAAATTTATTATTGATGCAAAATGT
>CAWVWK010000230.1:0-3822 GCA_963933725.1 uncultured Colwellia sp. | reverse complement strand
CCAGACACATAGCCCAATTGTTGACTCTATTGAAGTCAAACGCCGCGGTGATGTACGTCAAGCTAAACTTTACTACTTGCGCGAGCTATCTGGCCGTAAAGCACGTATTAAAGAGAAATTGGCTAAAAGATAATTTATCTTTTACCACATTCTTTTCTAAGAATGACGTAATAAAAAGCCTGAATAAGCAATTATTCAGGCTTTTTTTGATCTTGGGCGTAACCTATCCGTAACCTAATGATTTCTTATACAGTAGTTTTAAATTTTTAATTCAGCAGCTTTTATTTATAAGTATGGCTATAAATTGTCTTTTCCTCCGACAAAGCCGACGTTAGATATTATGAGATGTTACGACAACAACTAGCTAAAAGCGGAAGTTAGCTCTGAGTTAATAATTGCAGTTCAGAGCAGTCAATAGAAAAGGTTGAAAGCCTAGTGTCCTGCACCATTTTCTTTAGCCGCAACATAGTCGTTAGTAAAATATGCTGCATACGCCAATGTTCCGAGTGAAGAACATAAGCACAATACAACGAACATGACTTTAAACAAAACAATACCATCGGATTGAAACGAGTTCACTGATAGTATTACGAATAGTATTGCTATCAGTGCACAAACCAATGCTCTAAATAAATTTTCATTTTCAATTAAATAACCGCTCTGAATTTTTCCCATAAAATTAACCTTTCTACCTATTCAATTTAAATTAATTATTATTGTTATTGTTATTGTTGAATCGACAAAACTAAAGCTTTATAGAGATTCAAGTTAGATAATATACATTGTTTTTGTTCTTTATTGCAATCGTCTATATTGAGTTTAGATCAAAGTGCAGTGGTCAGCTCATTTTAGCCACGCATTTGTATTCAAGCCAGTATCTTTTATCTGACTCGTTGGGTGTCAGTCGACCGTTATAGCTATGGGGTCTAACCTCGTTGTAATACCCCATAATATATTTAACAACTGCATTTTCAGCTTCAGTAAATGAACGATACCCTGTTGTTGGTATCCAATCTGTTTTTAAACTCCTGAAGAATCGCTCCATTGGGCTATTACCCCAACAATTACCACCACGACTCATGCTTTGTTCTACCTGATAGCGCCATAATAACTGGCGGTAGTTCTTACTCGTATAGGCACTGCCTTGGTCTGAATGAAATATGACACCTTGGGGACGGCCTCTTGATTCAAATGCCACAGTTAATGCTTTCGATGTTAACTTTGTATAGGCGATTGTGACATTGCCCAACCAACAGGTTTACGTGCAAATAAATCCATTACAAGCGCAAGGTATGCCCAACGATTTCCTGTCCAAATAAACTTGATGTCACCACACCAAACTTGAACAGGTTGAGTTACTGCAAACTGACGTTCAAGCGTGTTCGGTATTGCAACATACTCTTGCGTCGCTTTCTTATATATATGACTCGGAAGTTGACAGCTCACTAAGCCTTGCTCTTTCATCAAACGAGTTGCAACATAACGGCTTAATGGTAAGCCTCTGGTTGTCGCAATACCTGCAATTGTTCTAGCACCAGCAGAGCTGTTACTTTCTGTGTAAATGCTTTTCACCATTGCAAGTGCTTCAACCTTTTCAGGTTTAATACTTCTCGCTTGTTTTGCCCAATACTTATAGCTGCTGCGGTGTATTTCGAATACCTCACAGCAACGTTTAACTGCATGACTCCCTTTAAGGGCTTTGATTATCTCGAACTGTTCAGCGAGTCCGACATCAAGAGAGCCGTTGTAGCCTTTTTTAGAATTTCCTTTTCTTCTTCGATATGTGCAATACGCTTTTTAAGCTCGCGAATTTCAAGTTGCTCTGGTGTTAAAGGTGTTGCTTTGCTTTGATGCCATTGTGTTCAGCTCGAAGTTGACGAACCCATTTATCGAGAGATGATTACCAACATTCATGGCTTGTGAAGCTTCGATTACAGAGTAACCTTTATCAACGACTAGTTGTGCACATTCAAGTCTGAATTCAGGCGTAAAATTGAGTCTTTTTCTTTTTGTCATAGTATCACCTAAAGTTTGATGAGGTGTATGATAACACCTCTAATTAGGTGGCCAAATTAACTATGCCACTACACTCTTAGCATTTTTGCGGTGTATTAAGCCATATAAAAATATAATTTTCAGGTTTAAAAGTAGCCCTTAGTAACGGTACAATTTCTTTTGGGATAGATGCTTGCTGACTCTCCCAAATTTCTACGTGCTTGCTAAGGCCAAGCTCAACAGGAACTCCTTATTTTATGTTAAATATATCAGTTGCTTGAGTGGGAAATTCAACGTAGGTTTTTCATCTATTTGCTTTACTTTTGAGGATAATGGATTCGGCATGACGATAACTATTTAAGGGCTTTAAGTAAGCATAGGTAAAGATTAATATGCTGTAAATTTTATCAGATACACATTAAAAGCTAATCAGTGATTTCATTAAAAGCTAGTTATGAATTACAATAAAAGCTAATTTGTAAAACCATTAAAAGCTAGCGGTGTTAATATGAATCAAGTATCAGAAAAGCTCGCACACTCTCTAGAGCAATTAAAGCTATTACAAGATAGCGGGATTGTTGCTGTGCAATCAAAAATGCTTGAGCGCACCGATAGAGAGCGTTTAACCAAACATGGCTTCATCAAAGAAGTAATGCGAGGTTGGTATATTCCTTCAAGCCCAGATGAGCAACAAGGTGATAGTACCGCCTGGTATACGTCTTTTTGGGATTTTTGTGCAACGTATCTTGATGAGCGCCTTGAGCAAAATTGGTGTTTATCACCAGAGCAATCAATCCAAATTCATATTGGTGATAAAACGGTTCCTCCTCAGTTATTAGTTCGTTCCCCTAAAGGTCGAAATAAGCCAACAGCTTTACTTCATAATACTTCGGTATTTGATATTCGCTCTGCTATGCCGGAGCAAGCACAGTTAACAGCCGTTGACGGTTTAAGAGTGTATAGCTTGGCTGCAAGTTTAGTGCATTGTGCTAAAGCTACCTTTGCCCAAAAGCCCATTCAAATGAGAACGCTACTTTCAATGGTGACAGATGCTTCTGAAGTGTTAAGTGTATTGCTTGATGGTGGCCATGTTGCTAGTGCAGGCCGTTTAGCCGGAGCATTTCGTAATATTGGCAGAGGCTTGATAGCGGATAATATTATCAAAGGCATGGATGCAGCTGACTTGAAAGTAAAAGAAGTTGATCCATTTGAAGATGAAACTCAGATAACCTTTGGTCGCCGTGAGGTTTCACCTTACGTAAACCGATTGCGTTTACTTTGGCAAAGCATGCGAACAGATGTGATTGCTCATTTCCCTGATGTACCTAACACTAAAATAAATATTCAGGGCTACTTAGCTGAAGTAGAAGACAAGTTTGTGACCGATGCTTACCACTCGTTATCGATTGAAGGCTACCGAGTAACGCGTGAGCTTATTGAACATGTGCGTTCAGGTAATTGGAGTCCAGAACAATCAGAAGATAGTAGAAAGCATTTAGATGCAATGGCGGCAAAAGGTTATTGGGATGTCTTTCAACAAGTAAAGTTAGCTGTAGAGCGAGTGCTTAATGGTGAAAACCCTGGCGATGTACTCGAAGCAGTTCATGCTGATTGGTATCTGGCATTATTTGGCCCAAGCGTTGTTGCCGGTATTATTAAGCAGTCTGATTTAGCGGGTTATCGAACTGGCCCCGTTTATATTCGAAAGTCAAAACATACCCCACCAACCAAAGCCGCTGTTAGGGAGTTAATGCCTGCACTTTTCGATTTATTAATGGAAGAAGAGCATCCAGCAGTGAGAGTAGTTTTAGGACATTTTATTTTTGT
>CAWVWK010000229.1:0-3847 GCA_963933725.1 uncultured Colwellia sp. | reverse complement strand
TCTTTCGAAGGCCCTATGTTGATAACACAAGACGGTTGGAAAATTCGCAGTGTGTTAAAGCATAATACCTTTGAGTTATTTTACCTACCTGACGATAAAGCTGAAACAAACAATTTAGCTTATCAAGAAAAGGAAAAGTTTAGCGCGCTAAAAGACTTATTGCTTAAAGCCTGTTATGGAAATTTAAAAAATGGCTTTTATTCATGGAAAGATTTTGCATTGAGTACTTCGTTTGAGTAATACCAATTCAATTAAGTTTTTGCTCGCTTGTACTTTGTTACGTTTACTTGCTTACTTTTATAAGCACACTTTTTACTTAGCTATCTTGCATCTATATAAAGACTTATATAAAGTAATAGGTGGGAACGTTATCCTTAGTTATGTTGTCTATCTAACAAAATGCCTAACACAAAAGCTAAAAACATAACAATTAAGACAATAACAACTAGAACCTTCGATTAAAACTCTTATTAAACAGTGGCTTAAAATCAAGCTCATTGTTTCTTTTAAGGAACTGCTCAAGTGAAAACTATAATAAAAACCATTCTCGCTATGACTCTGCTATTTAATACACAAGTATTTGCTCAGCAAACTCATCAAAACACACAGTCTTTAGACGGTACTTGGCAAATAATTTTCGATAAAGAAAATGTTTCTAGAGAAAGGAAACTCTATAAAAACAAAAACTTTCTTGCGCATAGCGCAATTAAAGAAATACATGTACCGAGTGTTTGGGAGTTAAAGGAGAAAGATTACGAGGGTGTTGCCTTATACCGCCGTACTTTTAACGTGCCAGAAACGTGGCAAAACAACATTACTCATATCGCCTTTGACGCTGTTAATTATAGAGCAGAAGTGTATTTAAATGATCATGTTGTAGGTGTTCATGAAGGTGGCTTTACCCCTTTTAGTTTCAGAATTGATGGCATGTTAAAGTTTGATGCCGAGAATGTTATCACCTTAAGAATCCTTGGGCCTATTCTGCTTGATACAGATAAAGTAATTGACGGTATTGGCGCGATGGAAACGCCACAATGGCGTGGCGGTATCAGTGGCGGTATTTGGCAATCTGTTCGACTAGTGACAACCAAGGCGCATTATATAAAAGATATTTTCATTGAACCAAAGTATAAAACAAACCAAGCCAAGGTAACCTTATCTAGTACAAACTTCTCTCCATACGCTAATGCTCAAGATGTTACTTTCACCGTAACAGAAGTTGCCACAAACAAAGTAGTTGCGAGTAAGACGGTTAATAAAACATTTGTTTCAGGGCAAAATAAGCATATTGAAACAATCGATATTGCCAATGCTAAAAAATGGTCTCCCGACAGCCCTAACTTGTACAAAATGCAGGTAAAGGTTAATTATAAGGGTGAGGAAAGTGACTCGGTAAGTGATCGCTTTGGTCTGAGAGAGTTTTCAATCAACGACAAACGGTTTAGCTTAAATGGAGAAGAAATTTATGTAAAAGCGGTATTTCTTGAAGGGGTATATCCTTTAGGTATTGCAACACCTGTTGACCTAGAAATGGCTCGTAAAGAAATAAGGTTAGCTAAAGAAGCCGGCTTTAACATGATCAGACCCTGGAGACGCCCTCCTCCGCCACAATGGTTAGATTTAGCAGATGAAATGGGCGTATTGGTTGTTGGCTCTCCAGCATTAGAATGTATGGATTTACCTGTAAATACCCCCGACTTACCTAACCGCGTTATCAGTGAATTAAAGAAAAGTATTTTACGTGATAGAAATCGTGCAAGTGTGGTTATGTGGGAACTATTTAATGAACTAAGACGCCCTATTTTAAAACAAATGATGGCACAAACTTCAATGATGGCGAGGGATTTAGATCCCACGCGTTTAATTTTAGATGAGTCTGGTGGTTGGGCCTTTGGCGCTAAAGTTTATTTACCTTATGAGCGCAATTTCAATCATTTTAATGATGTTCACACCTACCCTGGGCCAAATGTGACTAATCGTTTTTACGACCGCTTTTTAGGTGTCGCCTATACCAAGGCAGAAAGAGCTGCGCTGAATATAAAAGTTAACCCTATTGGACATCATTTAAAAGAAGGTGCCACCTCTTTTGTTTCAGAGTTAGGCTATGGCAGCTACGTTGACTTTGATGAAGTAAACCAACGCTTTGCAGAAGAAGGCAACCCTATCGCACCACCAATGAGGTATCACAAACAATTAGGTACGCAGCTTAATAGCCTACTTACCCGTGAATTAAATGATGTATATGCTACGCCACAAGACTTCTACCAAGAGCAACAAGAGATACATGGCAAAGCTAATGCCCGCATGATAGAGGCAACACGTGCTAACCCTAAAATTACCGGCTATTGTGTTCATGCATTAACCGGTGGCGATTGGGTGATGGGCGCCGGCATACTCGATATATGGCGTAATCCAAAAGAGTCTGTCTATAAGCAGACACAAATGGCGAACTTGCCAAGAATACTCTCAATAAGAACTTTTCCTCGTTCAGTTTATCAAGGTAGTGGCGTTAAAATTACCATTCAAGGCATTAACGATTTAAAAACAGTTAATGGTGAGCTGCACGTTGAAATTATTGATGAAGAAAATAAAACGGTGTGGCAAGAAAGTTCAAAAATAACTCTTGAGCAGCGTGTTTCAAGTTTATTCGCGCAGTCTTTACCCACCACCAAGCTTAACGGAGCTTATCAGGTTAAAGCTAAAGTTATGGGTGTAAACGGCGATATTATCGCAGCCAACAACTTCAGCTTTGATGTATTTAGTATTACCTCCCTTAAGCATAAAGTTAAGAAAAGCCTAGAGGCTTCATCGAATAAAATAGCGATTGTTGACCAAACGGGTGAAATGAAAAAGTTCTTAACAAACCAAAACATTCCTTTTACCGAATTCAGTGATAGTACACCAGTGACAACTCCTGTGTTGATATCAATGGCTTTAAAACCTGAAAAGCATGAAGGCAAAGTAAACAAACAGAAATTATTGAATGGGAAATTGAGCGACTTTATAAAACAAGGCGGCAATGTGAGTTATATTCAGTTCCCACTTATAGGCCCTAAATGGAACAGTGGTGTACTAAGTAAGGGCTACTCTGTTCATATGCCAATAAATATCAAGATAAAGGCTTCTACGGGTCTATGGGGCGGAATGAGCCATGTAGCTAAAGCGCATACTGTGTTTAATGAACTGCCAAGTAATAAAGCCATGCAAGGTGTTTATGAAAATGTTCGCGCTAAGTTTTCTATGGTCGATTTAAAAGAAGAAGATGCAGACAATAAGCCGATAGTAATGGTCGTTGCCAATGATAACTTCCCCGATATGACCTTAATGAAACGTCATTACCAAGGTACAGGTGATGTATGGTCTGGCTCAGATCTTTCAAAAGTAAACTTAGGTAAAGGCAGTATGTTGTTATCAACAATGCAAATCGTTCCACACTTGGGTAGCGACCCTGTCGCTGATAAGTTATTGCTAAATATGATTGATTTTATGACAGCGAATTAGACACTGAGATTTCAGCGAATAAGAGACCAGTGATCATCGCGAATTGCACAGATGTACACAGATTGAGAGCTTTTTGGGTAAGGTCAAGGGAAAAGCCCGTTTTGCCCGCAGATGAACAGGATATGTGCGGATGAGACACTACACCTTTTAGGGTAAGAGCAAAGAACAGAAAGCTTTGATGAAACCGTTGTAGGTTAGCCTTCAGGCTTACAAAACTAACATTACTTGGGTAAGGTCAAGTGACTAGCCCTTGTTGCCCGCAGATGAACAGGATAAGTGCGGATGAGACACTAGGGCTTTTTGGGGTAAAAGGAAGAAAACAGACACTAAACTATTATTAAAAACA
>CAWVWK010000228.1:0-3868 GCA_963933725.1 uncultured Colwellia sp. | reverse complement strand
GTTATGGGGATTTTAGCTGATGACGGTGTTTACTTAGATGTTTCAAGTCTATTAGCAACAGGTGTTGTGCAGTTTGAAATGAAAGTAACTTCTATGCCTAACGATAGCAGTGCAGCGTGGCTATTTAAAATCGAGTCCGGTGATACGACAACAGAGGTTCAACTAGACCTTACAGCAAGCCAAGAAGGCGTAGCTCCTGTTCTTGACCAATGGCAAACTTATACTTTTTCGTTACAGAGTTTATATGATGCGGGCTTAGATATTAGTGCAGTTGATGTACTAATGGTTTTCCCTGCCTGGGGCTTAGGTGAAGGAGCGGTATACCGCTTAGATAACATCGTTATTAAAGCTCTTTAATCTCTCGTAATCTAATAGCCGAGCGATTATTGAACGCTCGTTTACAACAAAATAAGAAAGTAGGTTTATTATGAAACAAACACAATTTTCTAAAAAACGTATAGCTGTTTATATTTCAGCAATTTTAGGCTCTAGCATAGCGACACAAGCTATCGCAGAAGAAGCAGATTTAACCGATAAAGAACAAAGTGAAGTAGAAGTTATTGAAGTTAGGGGCATAAAGGGAAGTTTAGCTCGCTCAATTAATGTTAAAAGAGAAATGTCAGGAGTTGTCGATGCAATTTCTGCAGAAGAAATGGGTAAATTTCCAGACACCAATTTAGCAGAATCTCTACAGCGTATTACGGGTGTTACAGTAAGTCGAAGTAATGGTGAAGGCAGTCAGATAACAGTTCGTGGCTTTGGTCCAGACTTCAACTTAGTTACTTTGAATGGCCGACAAATGCCAGGAACAGGTAATAGTCGTTCTTACAGTTTTGAAAACCTATCTTCAGACGGTGTTTCGGCTTTAGAAGTTTATAAAACAGCCCGAGCTACAAACCCAACAGGTGGTTTAGGTGCAACGGTAAATATTATTACTGGCAAGCCACTTTCAAGCCCTGGGCAAAAGCTTTCGTTGTCAGCTAAAGCACTTCACGACACGTCAAATGTAGAAGGCGATGATGTAACACCAGAGCTTTCAGCTTTGTACTCTAATAGCTTTTTTGATGATAGTTTTGGATTTGCTTTTTCAGTAAATCACCATCAACGTGATTTCCAACAACAAAGTGCAAATATTCAAGGTTGGCAAGCCAATGTTGATTTACCTACTAATTTAGACCCTTCTAAAGTTATAGATACACGCCCAATAGATGATGATGGCAACCGGGTTGGTAATCACTTCTTTCCACGTGATATGAACTATGCAATTAATAATTTAGAGCGTGAGAGAACCAATGGTCATGCTGTTATTCAATATGCACCGACTGATGATCTTATTATTTCTGTCGATTACACTGGCACTAATGCGGTTACGGGATCAAACTCGATTGGCTGGGGTATGTGGAATGATTATGGTGGCAACATTAATGCCTATGAATTAGATGAAAATGGCACCGTTGTATATGCCGATATTAGTGGTAATGATGGCTCATATACAGCATCAAGAGTTACAACAGAAGTTAAAGAACAATCAATTGGCTTAAACATTGATTGGCAAGCCACAGAGTCTTTGGCGTTCACCGTTGATTATCATAGCTCAAGCAGTGAAACTGATAATGGTGCTGATCAAGGCCTTGGCAGCCATGGGTCTTTAGTATTAGGTTCAGATCAACTTAGAACTAAGATTTATGACTATCGTAATGGCGAAGTACCTCATGCTGAAATCTTATGGAATAACGGTACCAATGAATTAATGCCAAGTGAAATAGACTCTCACTTTAGCCAATTTATTCATAGCCCAGGTAAATCTGAAGTTGATCAAGTTCAGCTTGATGGTGTGTGGGAGAACTACGTTTTTGACTTGCCATTAATGGATGTTAAGTTCGGTGTTGCTTATACAGAACAAGAGATGAGCGGTTCAAATGCTTGGAGTGGTTTAATTGGTGGTTTCCTGTTTAACCCATCATGGCCTGAAATGTTCCCAGATGGCATGTTTACACGTCATGATACAAATGACTTTCTTTCTGAGCTGGATGGTGGTGGAAGTCTGTTAAATCCTCACTATTACTACACTTTTGATTTCGATGAAGTGGTTGCACGTTCTGAAGCTTTCCTAACGAATGAAGTGCTAGGCGGTGAAGATTACTTCGCAACTACGGCATACCATCCAATGGGCACATTTGCGCAAGGCGCTGTAAAAGAAGATACCATGAGCCTATACATTGATAGTGCTTGGGAATTCGATATTGCAGACTTCCCTGTACAAATTAATGCGGGTTTTCGTTATGAGCAAACAGATGTAACAAGCACTGTAATGCAACCTGTTCCTACTAGCGTTTGGTGGAAAGGTGGTAGTGAATGGCATACTCAATATCTTCCTGGTGAGAACAACTTCTTGACGATGGAAGGTGAGCACGACGTATTCTTACCAATGATCGATTTACGTGTTGATCTAACAGATGATTTAGTTGGTCGAGTATCATGGGGTAAAACAATTTCTCGTGCACCACTAGGATCTCTTGCTGGAGGTAGATCTTTATCTGGAAGCCCTAAAATAGGCTCTCGTAATGGTGGTGAAGGTAATACTAACTTACAACCATTTCAATCAAGCAATATCGATTTAAGTCTTGAGTATTACTATGGTGAAGGCAGTTACGCTTCTGTTGGTTACTTTAATAAAGATGTTAAGAACTTTGTTGGTAGTCAAATAACACAAACGACAATAGATGGCTTTAGAGATATTTACCAAGGTCCTCGTTGGCAGAAAGCTGTAGCAGACATTGAAGCTCGTGGAAACCAAGCGACGAACGATGCAATATTTGCACAAATACAAACTAATGGCTCTACTTTGAATGATCAAGGTTATTTAGAGCCAGCAGGCGAAGATCCTCTAATGGTTTGGGATATTACTCGCCCATTTAATGCACCTGATGAGAAGAATGTTTACGGTCTTGAACTTGCGTTACAGCATTTGTTTGGTGAAAGTGGCTTTGGTTTTGGTGTTAATGCCACAATAGTAGAAGGTGATGTTGAATTTGATGTAAATAGTTTAAGTCAACAAACACCACTTACGGGCTTAAGTGATTCTGCTAACTTCCAGGCTTTTTATGAAAATCACGGACTATCAGTGAAAGTAACTTATGCTTGGCGCGATGAGTACCTAATTGGTGTAGGCCAATCACAAGGCTCTTCGGACAATCCTCCACAGTTCGCTAAAGAGTTTGGTCAGTGGGATATGAGTGTTAACTATGATGTTTCAGAAAACTTCACAGTATTTGTTGAAGGCGTCAACTTAAATAATGAAACTGAACAAGGGTTTGGTCGCTATGAAGAGCAGTTTTTATACGCTCGTGAATACGGACCACGCTATGCTCTAGGCGTTCGTTACGGTTTTCAATAAGCTCTAAATAACGGCTTTTTAACTTCATAAAAAGCCGTTTCTATACTTAAATAATATTTTCTAAGTTGGCTTTCTAGCTTAGTAAATACCTTTCTCTACTAAATTAAATCATAGGAATACGTATCATGGCTAGTACACCAGTGATGCAAGATACTCTTGATCCTGAAGTATCAAAAACGCAACCGTCGGGTTACCAATTTGCGCTGTTTTCATTAACAACATTATTTTTTATGTGGGGCTTTATTACATGCCTTAACGACATTTTAATCCCTTATTTAAAAGCGGCTTTCTCGCTTAGTTACACTCAAGCGATGCTAGTGCAATTTTGTTTTTTTGGCGCATACTTTATCGTTTCATTACCAGCAGGGAAACTTGTTAGCAAAATTGGTTATAAAAAGGGTATTGTTACAGGTTTAACCATTGCTAGCTTTGGTTGTTTACTTTTTTATCCTGCAGCTCAAATGGCTGTGT
>CAWVWK010000227.1:0-3876 GCA_963933725.1 uncultured Colwellia sp. | reverse complement strand
CACTATCAAAAAACAACTAATAAATGGTTGTTTTTTACTAAATGCAAGTTAAATTAATCTATTAATTACATTAAAACTATTTCTATTAATGTAATTAATATTAGATTGTAATGAAATTCAGGCTCTCTTCTACGGAGCTATTTTACTAACGTCATTTTTTGAAAAACATCAGCGGTAATGTAACCTAAATTTTTACTACCGTTACTTGCTTTAATATCGACAGAGCCCATAAAGTGCTCTCGCTCTTTACTGCCATCGTTGTCACAATAAGCCAACATAAAACCAAGCTCCTTGCCTAAAGTTAAATTGACGTGTTTTGATTTTTTAGCATACTTTACTGCTTTATCGCTAGTTTCAAGTGAAAAACTGTCATCATGAACTTTAACAGCAACCTCCCAAATAATCTTTTTAGGCTCTTTTTCATTGCGCATCCAAGCACTTTGTATATGATCATTTAAGAGCACAAAATTATCTGTTCCATCTGCCTTCTTCTCTCCTATGTCCACAGCTTGATTATCAAGAGCAACATGGTAGGCAAATGCATTATAATTAAATTGATGATTACCCCCTGAAGCATCTTCATCTATAAATATTTCTAAACAATCATCATCCCAATATAAGTAGCGTGGATCTGAGTGTTGATCAAACAAAATATCATCCGTTATTTCCACTAATAAATATAGTTGCCTTTCATCCCACATTACTTTAAAACGCCCTGAAAAATCAGATTCATCTGGCATATTTCCCAAAATTAACTTATCAATTGGCTGCCATGTCGCTAACTGCCAACTAGCTTCGTCTGCAATGCCATTTATTTTAATTTCACTTTGTATTTTTTTTGCGAACAATGGTCGCTTATCAATTTCATTATCATCAACTGCATCAACTGGAGTTGCAAAAAAAATGAAGCATAATGATAAATAATTAAAAACTCTTTTCATGGCTGTCTTCTCTAATTTTTAGGTATGTTTTGCCTACTTTATACAATTTACTTTATTAAGCTGGAATGAGCTATCTATTGACCGGCTAATGTTTTACTTTTTAATAGATAAAGTCACTTTTATACTAATTCCATTCAGTTTGTGATCTTGTTTTACGAAGCAAGAATAAATCAGGTCAAAGCGCTCTATTGAGTAATATCGAGTTAACCATGAACTCGGCTTAATAAATACTACTCTAGCATTTATGTTTCCTAGCTTCTACGTTAAATACATTTGCAATAGGCTAGCTATTGAGGCATCAGATACATCCATGCATCATTAATTATTTAAAAAATAACGCAGTAGTCAGCTATTTTAGGCATTAAAAAAAGCCCTAACGCAGAACAAAATTTGTTTTAAATTAGGGCTGTTATACTTGATAGCATTACTAAGACAGATAGATTGCTTATTGGCAGCTAATCGTCGCATCTTTTGCTAGATTTGGTTGCAATTTCAATGTTGAAAATGACACAACACCTTGTCCTGCTGTCGTAATACCAAATGGAACATTAATTCGACCAAAATTAACACCTTGGTTAACAAAGCAATTTAGATCAATACTAAGCTCTTGCCATTCATTGATGGTTACACCTTTCATTTCTGCGCTGATATCAACTGATTTTTGGCAACCCGCTTCATCACAATGCATTTCAAGCATTACCGGCTCGCTAAACTCTTGGCCTTTACGCACGAGAACAGTTAACGCTGAATCGTTTTCGATATATTGTCGTAAATCTTCAACAAAAGTACTTTGTAGTCTCACTGATGCATTCTCTTTACCCGTAAATGTTAAGGTTATAGCATCTTCTTGTACCTCTTTATCCATGGTTCTAAACGTAATCCCAGGGAGTTCAACAACCGAACTAGATACACCAATAGCTTGCTCACCTGAAATAACATTTAACGACCAAGGCGCCTTCACCGAATGCTCAAATAACACTAGAGCCTGATCTGCATTAGCCGCCTTCTCAACAACTTCACTTAAATCATCAGATAACGTATTTTCATCACCATATTGCAGTCCAAAACCATAAGGTAATAAAGGCGCGTAATCTTCATCAAAGCGGTTTACGACTGTTTGTGTCGCTGATTTAGGCCAAGAAAAAGAGAGCTTTCCTTTAAAGTCATGGTTAATTTTACCATCTGCTTTAGTGAATAATACATCACTTACTCCGCCACCTTCACTGCCTGGTAACCAAGCTGCAACGAATGCATCCGATGAATTTAGCTCAGCGTTAACCCACATAGGTCGACCAGAGATAAATACCGAAACAACTTGAATACCATCTGCTTTAAGTTTGTTAAGTAACGCTAAGTCAGTTTTATTTCCGCGTTGATAATCAAGGTTATCTATATCACCTATACCTTCTGCATAGGGCTGTTCACCAAATACAACAATAGCAACGTCTGGTTTTTGTGTATAAGAGCCATCAACCGCTAATTCGATCTTACCACCCGCACGGTTTACAACTTGCTTAAAACCATCATAAATAGAGGTTCCACCAGGAAAGTCATTATTATTATTACCCGTACCTTGCCAGGTAATTGTCCACCCCCCTGACTGCTTGCCTATATTATCTGCGCCGTCACCTGCGACTAAAATACGTTGATTTGGTGAAAGTGGTAATAAATTGCTTTTATTTTTTAGTAAAACAAGCGATTCACGAACAGCTTGGCGTGCAACGTCACGATGCTCATCCATACCGATAAGTTCTGTTTTCCCAGAGAATAAACGATCTTTCGGACTAGGCTTATCAAAAATTCCGGCACGTAATTTAACGCGAAGAATACGACTTACCGCATCATCAATACGCGACTGTTTAATTTCACCTGACTTAACTTGAGCAATAGTATTCTCATATAAAGGTTTCCACGCATCGGTAGGCACCATAAAAATATCTAAACCTGCATTAACCGATTGTGGACAACTTTCATTAGTGCATCCCGCAACTTGGCCGTGCCCATTCCAGTCCCCAACAACAAATCCGTCAAAGCCCATTTGCTCTTTTAAAACATCCGTTAATAAATATTTATTACCATGAATTTTTTCGCCATGCCAGCTATTAAAAGAAGCCATTACTGATTGTGCGCCAGCTGTCAACCCGCCAACATAACCTTGAGCATGTATATCAAACAAAGCTTGCTCAGTGGCAATATTATCACCTTGGTCGTCACCACCTTCAGTACCACCATCTCCTAAGAAATGCTTAACAGTACTGATAACGCGTTTATCACTTAAAAAATCACCGTCCGCATGCCCTTGCAACCCCTTAACGATCGCTGCAGAGTAGTCTTTAACAATTTCAGGGTCCTCTGAATATCCTTCATAGGTTCTTCCCCAGCGATCATCTCTTACTACCGCAACCGTTGGAGCAAATACCCAATCGATACCCGTAACCATTACTTCCTTTGCGGTAATAGCTGCTATTTCTTCAATAAGACGAGGGTTATTTGCCGCACCTAAACCAATGTTATGAGGAAATAAAGTAGCACCAATAACATTATTATGGCCATGAACCGCATCGGTTCCCCAAATGGTTGGAATGCTTGTTCCATCAAGACTATCATCAACGGAAGCTTGGTACATTGCATCAGCTAAAGCAATCCAGTCCTGTGGAGTAGCATGCTTATCATTGTTAGGAAATGCGCCACCACCATTAAGGTATGAACCAAAGCCATATTTGCGCATGTCTTCTACAGAGATATCCCTAATTTCAGGCTGTATCATTTGAGCAACTTTTTGCTCTAATGTCATAGACGCTAAAATTTCTTGCACTTTAGCTTCAATTGCCGGAACTTGTTTTACCTCGATAGACAATTTGGGCCATAAATCACTTGCTTTTTTTTCAGCTTTTACCAGTGAGGTATCAATTGCATTTTTTGTGTCATTGTCTTG
>CAWVWK010000226.1:0-3879 GCA_963933725.1 uncultured Colwellia sp. | reverse complement strand
CAGCCAAAGATGTTGGCGATATGCGTATTATAAAACGTAAAAAGCCACTGTCAGCTAAAGAGCTTGATGAAAGTAGCACTCCAGAAAACGATTAGCACTGCTTGGCTTATAACGAGCTAAATAAAAAAGCCGAATACAGTAATGTATTCGGCTTTTTATTTAATTATTTGTAATTTATTTAAGACTATGACTATTTCAATAAGTTGTTTACACTTATCATTGTTAATGAATTTCTTTACTCAGGAATTAACTGATTCACAAGATAAGTTGAATTAGCATTACCTAATTTATCTTTTAAGTAGGGCAAGGCTTCTTGCATTTTTTTAGTGAGTTGCCATGGTGGATTAACAACAAACAACCCCGTTCCCGTCATGCCATATTCAGATGAATCCTCAGATAAACAAAACTCAACCTGTAAAACGTTTTTGGTATCGCTTAGTTGAAATTGTGACTCCATTTGCGTAATTAACTCTCTTTTTACCACAGGATACCAAAGAATATAAGTACCCGTTGCAAATCGCTCATAAGCCTTTGTAATAGTACTAACCGCTTTTTTATAATCAGTTTTGATTTCGTAAGGTGGATCAATTAACACCACACCTCGTCTACTTGGTGGTGGTACAAGCCCTAAAACACCTTTATAACCATCGGTTTGCTTAACAAAAGATTTTTTCCAACGGTAACAGAAATCTTCTAAATACTTTATATCACTAGGGTGTAATTCAAACAAATGCGTACTGTCTTGACGACGCATGAAATTTTTAGCAATACCAGGTGAGCCAGGATATAAATCTAATTCACCCATGTTGATTGATTTTATTAGATCAATATAGGGAACAAGTGACTCAGGTAAATCATTGTTGTTAATTAGCTTAGCAATGCCATCCTTATATTCAGCTGTTTTTTGCGCATATTCGTGTGTTAACTCGTACATGCCAGCACCCGAGTGGCTGTCAATGTAATGAAAACCTTTTTCTTTGCGTGTCATGTATTCAAGTACAAGTGTTAATACACTGTGCTTTAATACATCGGCAAAATTTCCAGCATGAAAGGCGTGACGATAACTAAGCAATGGCGTTCCTTAAAAATACTAATAAGAGCGTAAACAAAAAACCTTGGATTGATGACGTTTATTGGTGTTATGTATTAGAGTGATAAGCAGATAGAATTGAGGTTTATGAGTAACCGTTACGTTTGACTTTGGTTATGCAGACGTAACGGATTTCATAACAGGTTATTAACATTAAGTAGCTAATGCTAGGTAAATTAAGCCTTACTCGCTAAGTACTCATCATAAGTACCAGCGAAGTCATTAATACCTGCTTTGGTTATTTCAATAATACGGGTTGCAATACTTGATACAAACTCACGGTCATGACTTACAAAAATTAATGTCCCTTCATATTGCTCAAGCGCCATGTTCAATGACTCAATTGATTCCATATCCATGTGGTTAGTTGGCTCATCAAGTAATAAAATGTTTGGTTGTTGCATCATAAGCTTACCAAATAACATTCTGCCTTTTTCACCACCAGATAAAACATGAATCGATTTTTTGATATCGTCAGCGCTAAATAATAAACGACCTAAATAGCCACGAACGGCTTGTTCGTCATCTGTTGGTTTACGCCATTGGCTCATCCATTCAAACAAAGTCATGTCAGTTTCAAATTCGTATTCATGATCTTGAGCATAATAACCAATGCTTGAATTTTCTGACCAAGTAAATTCGCCAGAAGTTGGCTCATAGCCAACATCATTCATTAAAGTACGAAGAAGGGTGGTTTTACCAATACCATTTTCACCAATAACCGCGATACGCTCGCCAACTTCTATTAATGCGGATACGTCATTTAAAACTTTTTCTTCAGCAAAACTCTTATGCACATTTTCAAGTACTAAGGCATTACGGAATAATTTCTTTTCTTGTTCAAAACGAATAAATGGGTTACTTCTGCTTGAGGGTTTAACTTCTTCTAGTTGTATTTTATCTATACGTTTAGCACGAGAAGTTGCTTGTTTTGCTTTTGATGCGTTAGCAGAGAAGCGTGCAACGAAGGCTTGTAATTCACCTATTTGAGCTTTTTTCTTCGCGTTATCTGCTAATAAACGTGCTCTCGCTTGTGTTGCTGCTAGCATGTATTCGTCGTAATTACCTGGGAATACATTTAATTCACCGTAGTCTAAATCAGCCATGTGCGTACAAACACTGTTTAAGAAGTGTCTGTCATGCGAAATAATAATCATGGTTGAATTACGTTCGTTTAACGTATTTTCTAACCATTGGATGGTGTGAATGTCTAAGTTGTTGGTAGGCTCATCGAGTAATAAAATGTCAGGATCTGAGAACAGCGCTTGTGCTAATAATATACGAAGTTTATAACCAGGGGCTATTTCACTCATTAAGCCATAATGTTGCTCTACAGGAATGCCTACACCGATAAGTAATTCACCAGCACGGCTTTCTGCACTGTAACCGTCCATTTCAGCGTACTGCGACTCTAGATCGCCTACTTTCATACCATCTTCTTCACTCATTTCTGGTAAAGCATAAATACGATCGCGCTCTTCTTTAACTGCCCACAATTCTACGTGACCCATAATAACCGTATCGATAACCGTATTGGTTTCAAAAGCGAACTGATCTTGGCGTAATTTACCTAAGCGCTCACCTGTTTCTAAGTTGATATTGCCAGAGGTTTGCTCTAAATCGCCCCCTAAAATTTTCATGAAAGTAGACTTACCACAGCCATTTGCGCCAATTAAGCCGTAGCGATTTCCGCTACCAAATTTTTGTGAAATATTTTCAAAAAGCGGCTTAGCACCGAATTGTTGGGTTATATTATTTGCGATTAACATAAACGTTCCGTAAATTTTATCTGTCGCTAGAAAACCTAGCCAGTAAAGCTTAGCTTCGAGCATGAAAGTGTTTAAAAAGTCGTACCAAAGCAGCAAATTAGGTACGCGCTTTAAATAGTGTGCGCATTATACAGAGGTATTTAAAGATATACCAAGGCAAATGCGCTCTTCATTATTTAAGTAAAAGGTTTTGTGAGAGTGCTTTAACTGGCGTTATTTTCTTCGCCTGTTTTTATTGTTTTTACTTTGTTCAAATTGATCATCACTAAAGCGAGTTAAACCTTTTTTGTGCTTAGGTGTTGAACTCCCTTGCTTTTTAGCCGTTGGTCTATTGGTATTTTCTTTACTGTTATTAGTGTTGCGCTTTTGACCTGGGCTTGTTTTAAAGCCTTGCGCATTATTTTTACCTTTAACCGTTCCTTTGCCGTTATGATTAAGAAACTGAGTACTTTTTTCCGCGCGTGTTTCTTTAGGCACTAAACAACTTGGTGAAGAGCCAATAAGCTTTGCAAGGCCCATTTTGGTTAATGCTTCGCGAATAATAGGCCAGTTATGCTTATCATGGTAACGTAAAATAGCTTTATGAAGGCGACGTTGAATAGTCCCTTTAGGTACAGAGACTTTACCTATCTCTTTCGCTAAATTTTTACTGGTTACATTTCTTAGTGAATTAACTTCAGTATGATAAAGCGTGGTTGCGTTCGCTAAAGGCGAAGGATAAAAGTTTTGTACTTGATCCAATTTAAAATCATTACTTTTTAACCATAATGCAAGATTGACCATATCTTTATCGGTAGTACCTGGGTGAGCAGAGATAAAATATGGAATGAGATATTGTTTTTTACCCGCAAGTTTAGAGTAATGATCAAACATTTCTTTAAATTTGTCATAACTGCCCATGCCAGGCTTCATCATATTGTTTAAAGGGCCTTCTTCAGTATGCTCAGGCGCTATCTTTAAATAACCGCCAACATGGTGCGAAGCTAACTCTTTAACATATTCAGGATCTTTAATAGCTAA
>CAWVWK010000225.1:0-3910 GCA_963933725.1 uncultured Colwellia sp. | reverse complement strand
CCTCCGGTTGGATCTAACGCAAAGGTTATCGGTTCATTCGTTCCTTGAGCAATATTTTCAATTAAAGCATCAGCAGTATTTAAGTACCGTGATGAAGGCTGACGAATAAGCTCTGCAACAGTACCTGTTGCATCAATGTATTCAAGGTATTTACCATTTGAAACCAGGTTAAAGCCACCTACACGGGTAACCATCGACTCTTGGCTTTCACCATTGGCTAATACAACATCACGGTTGAACTGTTTAATTTTTCCACTCTCAGTCATTTCACGCTGTAATTCAAACCATAGGCGTTCTATTTCCTCAATAGAAGCAAGCTTGGCGCTAGAACCCATACTTTGTGCAAACTCATCTAGAAATTGTCCGCGGTTAGGAATTTCAGCAGATACAACAGAGGTTTGAAACTTACTTCGAGTATCACCAGCTACTTGCTGTAAGACACCAAACAACTCTTTCAGTTCGCCAAGACGCTTATCAAGTGCGTCACTTTTATTGGCTAAACTAATTTCGTTAGTTTCAAATTGCTTTTCAAGCTGAATACTTAGCTGTAAAGCATTATCGCGTTGTGCATTGATATTGTTCAGCATACTTTGCTGTTGATTAACTTTAGATTTAAACTCAGCTTCTCGTGCTTGGTTTTGCGCACTTTGTGCTATTTTACCTTGTTCGAGTTGGCTTAACAGTTGGTCTAAGTTAGCAGCCGGTTGCGACCATGAAGCAATACTGACCAGTGACAAAGAAACGGTAATACCGGCAAGTAATTTTTGCATGGCGTTTTTGGTTTTAAATTTACTGTTAAACATAATTATTCTTCCCAAGAAGTTGAATAAATGGATGACGAAAGTGGAACAAGCATTAAATCTGGTGCGAGTTGTTTGCGTGCAATACGTAATGCTTTATTGATACCTAGGCGATAATCTTGTGGTAATGGTTGCCATTGTTTTTCACCTTGTTGCCATTGACCTAATTGACTGCCATCTCGCGTTTGATAAACTAAACTCACTCGGCCTATACGAAGAAAATCAACATCCGTTTGTTGACCATCAAGCTCTAACAAGCCGCTATATGCTTCGATTGTGCGACCATAATCCACTTCAACCTGATACGCTTCTAATACGCGTCTAAATTTTTCAGAGACAGCGATATCCGCACGACTCATCATTTCATTTAAATCATTAATTCGCTTGCTTCGCTCGGCTTCTAAAAAGGGTACATCTAAAGCAATAAATTCTTCTAATGTACTAATCATACGTGCCATTAAAGGTGATATTTGACGCTCAATAATACTCACTTGCTCCATTGAGTTAGCTAATTGCGTCATTTCACTTATTTGACTATCAAGTTGTGCTTGCATTTGTTGGTTGTAAACATTTAAACCATCAAGCTCTTTTGTAACCGTATTAAACTGTTGCAATTTCGTGAGTTTTTGCTCTGTCAACTGATTTACTTTACGTTGAGACTCGGCGGCAGATTGCGTGATGCTTTGCCCAGCAGAGACAATATTTGCAAGCGAGTTGCTTGAGTCGGACGGCTTAGTTTGTGCAAAAGCAGGTAAAAGTAAGGTACTTGTACTCAAGCAAAGTAATAAACTAACTTTAGAAACTGAAGATAATTTCATAGATTAACCTTTTGTCATCAATGATTGATTGTTCAAAAAAGCCTTAGCAACTTTATTCATTATTCGTATTGCTAAAACTTCTTTCTAGAATGTATGAAGGACATTTTAGCGAAGAAATATGACACTAAAGTTGTGAAAAAATGACACTTTAGTTTCATTAATGTGACGTTTTAGTTGCACTAATGTGACACTTTAATGAAACGCTGTGATGAGAATAGAGGTTGGCTGAAGGGATAATGATAAGTAATAAGGTCTATCCATGTACCTATTACTTAGAGTTTATTACCTATTTTATGGTACTAATTTACTGTTATAAATAACCTGTATTCAGTATAGATCTATTTATTTACTTTATCATAAGCAAGGTATTAGAAGTCCCACTTAAGTGACACTTCAAAGCTTGTACCTCTGGTTTCACTGCGAAGTAACGTGTCATCGAAGGTTATTTCTTTTTCCTGATCTAACATATTTTGCACTTTAAACTTCAAGGTTGATGCATACGTTGGATAATAGCTATAAACAAAGTCTAAGGAATGAAATGGTTGCTCATAAGCATCATCTTTTCCATCAATGCCAGGAATAATAATACGCTCAGCAAATACGTTATACGCCATAGTGGCACTGTGATTACCATTTTCAGCATCCCAGCCAAAGTTCATATTAACAACCCAAGGAGAATGACCAGTCATAGCACGGGTAGGGTTAGTAATTGAAGTAGAAACACCGGTTTGCTCAACAACTTTTTGTGTATCAATATTTATTTCTGATTCACTAACGGTGAAGTTACCTGAAACAAAAAAGCCTTGTGCAAATTCACCTAAGAAATTAAAGTCTTTTAGAAATTCAACTTCTAATCCATAAACGTAACCGTCTTGTGCATTAGCGATACGAATTAACGGTGGTCCATCTTGTGCTGGTGATTGTACGGCTTCTATCGGTTTGTCCATATCCTTATAGAATAAACCTGCTGACAAGTTTTCTCCCGCTTCTAAATACCACTCCCAACGTAAATCAAAGTTATTGATTGCCGTACTTTCAACACTTGGCGTACCGCCTGTTGGAAACTCTGTTAAGGGTTCGATATATGTAGCAGGAGCTACTTCACGAATATCTGGACGAATGGTCGTTTGTGCAAAAGAGCCTCTAAATTGCATCGTTTCATCTATTTCGTAAGTTATTGCTACTGCGCCAAAAATATCATCCTCTTGGAAAGCTAAATCTTCAAGGTCTTGCAGCGTCGGTGGTTCATTTTTAAAATCAAACTTACCTGTTTTAGGATCTATAGGGGCAACCACCTGTCGATAGTCTTCATAACGAATCCCTGCCGTTGCGCGCCACTTCTGTGCAAAAAACACATCAAGTTGACCAAAATAAGCATCGATTAACTGCCCAGAGAAATAATCATCGCCAGCAACTGAGGTATCGCGAATGACATTTTCATTACCACGCAACGGGTAATTAAGCATGATATCTTCAGTTAATATTTTGTTCATTTGATAGCCTGTTAAATCAAGGTTATCAAATGCCAAGGTATTAACATCTATACGTCTTGCCATCGCATCACGGGATTTTTCAACGAAATTTCCTCCCGCTGTAAGCTCAATTTCTGAACCTGCAAGCATTAAAGGTAATGAAACATTAAAGCCATAATTTTCTACGTTATCATCTAGATTTTGAAAGCTGTAACGCGAAGCAGTCGTTGCTTTACGAAGAGAGCTTTCATTAATAGGATCAAAAAGTCCATCCTCTGGCTGACCATTTGAACCATCGGCGATAATATACCGGGTCGTAATGTTGCCTGGTGCATAGCGATTTGATCGTGCATCAGAATAGAACCAATCTACACCCAAATTCCAAAAGCCTGATAAATTATGTGTACCACGAATTTGATTAGCGATCATTTCGCGCTCTTCATAAATTACCGCACTGTCACGTACACGCAAACCATCACTAATGGTAACGTTATTCGTGTTACCTAATTTGTCTTTAATTTCATCTCGGGTGTCGTGTAAAATTAAAGAGCTAACATCAATACGGTGATCGCGCTTGTATTCTAACCCCATGTTTAACATGCCAGAAAAGCGAACCATGTGCTCGGTAGACTGCACATCATCAAAACCACGTACCAAAGACCAAGGGCCATCTTGCTCTTGTTGAGTATAGTCCTGGCCTTCATACTCTTCAGATACTTGCCATTTATTATCGTACGAAACAGCACTTAAGAAACCAAATCGAAAATCATCAAAATCAAAACGATTACCTAAGGTAATATCCAAACCGGTATTAGGATCA
>CAWVWK010000224.1:0-3936 GCA_963933725.1 uncultured Colwellia sp. | reverse complement strand
TTGATTACGACATATTAACTGATTGAACATAAATTGGTATAAAAAACACAGATATTTACAATAATTCATTTAGTTTAATGCTAACGACAAAGCTTTTGGTTACGAGCTAACCTTAACTAGCTAATACTTTCTCTTTTTTTTGTAAACACGTTAATTTCCCTTGACTTAATTGATAAACACTTTCAACCATATTAATAGTTTCTTGGCGATGAGCAATGATTAGTCGGCCAATAGATAATTTGGCTATTTGCTCACTAATAATTGCTTCATTTTTTTTGTCTAAATGACTTGTGGCTTCATCTAAGAATAATATACATGGAGATTGGTATAGTGCTCGCGCTAAGAGTAATCGCTGAACTTGTCCTCCAGATAAGTTAGCCCCCATATCTCCAACTAAGGAATTGAAGCCCATTGTCATTTTATGGATATCGCTATAAATAGAAGCTAAGTTTGCACATTGTTCTATTTTTACGTCATTAGGTTGTGGATCAAAGAAACTAATATTATCAGCAATTGACCCTGCTAACAGCGTATCATCTTGCATCACAGCTGCAATTTTTTTACGGTAATTTTTTAAGCCTATTTTTGAAATATCTTTTCCATCTAATAATACTCTACCTGATGTAGGCTCTAATAAACCTAGCATTATTTTCATTAAAGTTGTTTTGCCTGTTCCAGAAGGGCCAGTGATCGCTACTGATTCACCAACGTTTAAGGTAAAGTTTATATTGGAAAAAATAGGAGATTCATCTTCGCTGTAGCGGAAAGAGACGTTTTCGAGGGTTAGCTGCCCTCCAACAAAAGTGGAACTTTTAGGTTTTAGTAGCGCTCCATCCCCCTCTCTATTCGACTCTTGAGTTGTCAGAGCAATATCAGCGATGCGATCAAGGTGCAATCGCATCATTTTAAATTGAATAATTTGTTCTATAAGATTAGCAAAGCGGCTAGTTAACTGGCCTTTATAGGCAATAAAGGCTAATACCATACCAACAGAAAGGCTATTGGCCATAACCATTACTGCAGCAAAGTAAATAACTAATACATTCTCTAATCCGAATAACAATTTATTAAAAGCATCAAAACTAATGTTTAAACGCCCCAATCGAATTTCGCTGTTTATCACATCTGCATACTTATTTTGCCATAAGCCTTGGCGTTGTGACTCATTACCAAATAACTTAATCGTCTGAATACCTCTAATATTTTCTAAAAAGTTTGATTGCTCTTTGGCACTACTTTGTATCATCTCTTCTGTAGCTAGGTGTAATGGTCGATATAATGCTAAACGCACTAGGGTGTATAAAACAATAGCGGCTAAAACAACTGCTGTTAATTTCACTGAATAAAGCAACATCATAATAAGTACCGTGATAGACATCACGCCATCAACGAGCGTTTTAACAAAGCCTGTCGTGATACGTTCTCTTATTTGTGCTAAAGAGCTAAAGCGTGAAACGATATCTCCGACATGTCTTGACTCAAAATAATTCATTGGTAGTCGTAATAAATGGCGTAATAAATTTACTCCCATTTGCATATTCAGTTCACTCGAAAGTCTTAATATCAACCAGCTTCTCACCGCATTAGTTATCACACTGATTACTGCAATAAAAGCAAAGCCCATAGCGAGTACAATAAGCAAAGCTTGATCGAAACTTACCAAAACTTCATCTACAACCCACTGCATATAATATGGCGACATTAACGAAAACAACTGAAGCACTAGCGATAACCCTATCAATTTCAGCAAGCCAGTCTTTAAGCCAGACATCGAACTCCAAAGCTGACTAAGCCTCATACGAACTTGCTCTTTTTTTACTTCAAACCGACTCGTTGGTGTTAACTCTAAGCAAATACCGGTAAAGTGTTTACTAAATTCTTCTACTGAAAATTTACGCTTACCTACCGCTGGGTCGTTTACTGATATTTTCGCATTACGCCCCTTACCTGAAATCTTAGTTAGTACGACAAAATGATTTAAATCCCAGTGCAATATACTTGGAGTGGCTAACTTATGAATTTCATCTAGTGGACACTGTAGTGCTCTACTCGCCAAGCCTAAACTATCGCCTAGTTCAATAACTTGTTGAAGGTTCATGCCTTTAAGGTTAGCGTTAAAGCGCTTTCGCATAGCTGGCATATCTAATTGGTGACCATGATAACAAGCTACCATCGCTATCGAAGCTAAAGCGCATTCGGCCATTTCTGATTGCAAGATTAAAGGCGGGGTTTTAGATAAAGAAAATTTAAGGGGGGTTCTCATATTGTGATCCTTCACATTGTTATTTTAGTCGGCTGATTAGAAATTCCATGTTAATAGACTAATTCTTGAATAGTTAATGAATTCTCCTCTGGGTTAAAATATACTGATTTAGTAATTTCTGGTTCTTTTAAATACATTAAATAATCAGACTTTTTTTATAAACAAGGTAACAAATATAAACGCCATAACGATAAAAAATATCGATATAATCGAACGCTCTTTGCCGTGAACTCTTGCTTTGCCTAACCTTATAAGCTACTGAGCCTAAAGTGACACACACAAAGCCCTTTTCAGGCTCTTTCTTTACCAGTAAAAAACAAATTAAAAGCATGCCAAGGGTATAAAGAAAAGATGGGGCTGAGCCTAAAATCAAAGATAATATAGGACCATCAAAAATAGTTCTAATTTCCTGTAGAAAAATGCTTATAACTATATAGGCAAATATTAAACTGATGACGGTTAATGAGAATTTACTGTTTCTTTCCATTTAAACACCAGTTATGTTTTATCAAACTTAAATTCAGTGGTCGTATCTATTTTTATTTTGAACATTTTTGATTATAGAATTAAGAGAAAAGCTTTACATATAGAAAATTTAGTCGGTCTTTTAGTATTTTCTCCTTTCATACTTTATTTAAATGAAAAATTTAACAAGTAGAGCTGCTAGAAACCGCTCTTCAACTACTTACCAGCTTTATATGTTTTATAAGCTATCCACCCAAAAAATATAAAAATGACAATTATACTAATTGAGGTAAGTAGCCTGTCACCTTCAAATATCATTCTAGCAATAACAGAACATAGAAGTGCGTACAGAACAAGTAACTCTGTTTTTTGCATAAGCCTCTCCAAAATAAGCCTTACTGTTACGTAAGGCTTTATATTCATTAATTACATACGTAAGATGCTATAAAAATGCCATAAAATCCACCAGCTGTTGCACCAACCCCAAAACCAGTGCCAAATGAAAAATAACCAGCGGCTGCTCCACCAACTAAAGCAGATCCACCAACAACAAGCGCGGTACATGTTTGTGAACTGAGTCCTCCATTTACAGACAGCGTATTATCTAGGCTTAATTCTTTCATAATGATTCCTTTTTATAATTAACAGAAGCTACTTGCCAAAGTAGCACCAGTATTAGCTCCAAAGACCCCACCATAAACCATACCAGCAGGTCCGAACAAACCACCTATGATTGCCCCAATAGTTCCTCCCATAATCCCAGAACTAACCGTCAAGGCTAAACAGGCACCCGCCTCTAGCCCACCATTGACATCTTCTACTTCATTTACACTAAGTTCTCTCATTTTTACTCTCCTTGTATCCAGCATTATTGCTGGTTTAATATCGTTAACTCAGGAATTAGAGTTAACGGCTCTTTAACGGTTCTTGTAAAATTAAACGTTACAATAAATCCGTCTCTTTATCCTCTATCGAAATGTATTTAATAGCGCATCTCAATAGATGAATTCTCGAGTTCCTTTTAATTTCGGTGTACTAAATCAAGCATCATTACTCCACACTTAATTTCAATGCTTTCCTCTACACAAGTTTAACTAATACGACCATTCAAACTGTATAGTGGCTCTAGCAACCATTCCATTAAACTACGTTGCTCTAACATAATGTCTGCTTCGAACAGCATGCCACTTTTTAGGTCAAATGCTTTA
>CAWVWK010000223.1:0-3981 GCA_963933725.1 uncultured Colwellia sp. | reverse complement strand
ATATAGTCGCTGGTGCGGTTTTTAGATAAATCAGCAAATTTAACCGCGCCAATACCAACCTTTTTAGCAATATAAGCTAGCGCGTCAGCTTCAATTTCAGGATTCTTTTCTTTAATTAAAACGCTTGCTCTTTCAATCGCTTCATCAAGTAGTTCTGCTAACTTAATCGTACCACCAGTACGGGTTTTGAAAGGCTTGCCATCATCGCCCATCATCATCCCAAACGGACAATGGTCATAAGCTACATTTTCAGGTAAGAAGCCAGCTTTTCTAGCGACAATTTCAACTTGTTTAAAATGTAGAGACTGCCTAGCATCAGTGAAAATAATAACTCTATTGGCTTTTAACTTTCCGCTACGGTATCGACACGCTGACAAATCGGTTGTTGCGTATAAGAAACCACCGCCAGATTTTTGCACGATAAATACAGAAGGCTCACCGTCTTTGTTTGCCATTTCATCAATGAAAACAACTTTAGCGCCTTGATCTTCAACGGCGATTTCTTTAGCCATCAATTCATCAATTACAGCAGATAAGTCAGGGTTATAGGCACTTTCACCCATAATGTCTTTACGCGTTAATGAAACATTAAGTTTGTCGTAAATATCTTCACTGTGATGAATAGAGATATCGATAAACTGTTGCCAAAGCTTCGCACACTCAGGATCGCCACTTTGCAATTTAACGACATCGGTACGCGCTCTATCTGCAAAACCTTCTTCGTTGTCAAAACGAACTTTAGCTTCACGATAGAAGTTCTCTAAATCACTTAACGCTGTTTCGGCAATTTCATTGCCAGCTAATTTATCACTTAAATGAGCGATTAACATACCAAATTGTGTACCCCAATCACCCATGTGGTTTTGACGAATTACCTTATCGCCTCTAAATTCAAGGGCCTTTACAACTGCATCACCAATAATGGTAGATCGTAAGTGACCTACATGCATTTCTTTAGCAAGATTTGGCGCAGAATAATCAACGACAACCGTGTTTGGCGTATCACTTGTTGCAACTGAACGCTGGCTTACGCCAAGTTTTGGGTCTCTGGCAGCTATATTAAGTTGGTTACTTAACCAATCTGTACACAAATGAATATTAATAAAGCCAGGACCAGCAAGCTCAACTTTTGTTGCAATACCTTCTAAGTCAAGATGTTCAACAACCGTTGTAGCTAAGGCCCTAGGATTCGCTTTTAGTTTCTTCGCTGCCCCCATGACACCGTTCGCTTGGTAATCACCAAACTGAGGTCTACTTGAAATACTAACGGCAGGGTTAGTCTCTTCAGGTAAGCCACTTGCAACCATTGCTTCAATTACTTTTTTACTTAATATTTGCTTTATATTCATCTTGTTAATCTTTTATTTAAACGTACCATATTGTACGCTTTATTCTATAAGGAGCGAAAAGTTCGCATCTACAGTGCTTTTGTTTTTATCATTAAGACCTTAGCGTATGGCTAGTGCTCTCGAGTCGAATGAAATTGTATATCTGGGTGACGCTCTTGAGCGAGCGATAAATTAACCATTGTTGGCGCAATATAGGTTAAATTGTTACCACCATCGAGCGCTAAGTTATCTTCAGCTTTTTTCTTAAACTTCTCTAAAATACGCTCGTCTTCACAAGTACACCATCTAGCTGTTGCAACACTGATAGGCTCGTAAAGTGCATCTACTTTATATTCGGTTTTTAAACGTTGAACAACGACTTCAAACTGCAGTACACCTACCGCACCAACGATCATATCGTTGTTGATAAACGGGCGAAATACTTGCACAGCGCCTTCTTCAGATAACTGAATTAAGCCTTTCTGCAACTGTTTAGCTTTTAATGGATCACGTAAACGAATACGACGGAACATTTCAGGTGCGAAGTTTGGAATACCACTAAACTTCATCATTTCGCCACTGGTAAAGGTATCACCTATTTGAATACTGCCATGGTTGTGTAAACCGATAATATCACCCGCAAAGGCTTCGTCTACATTAGAGCGATCGCCAGCCATAAAGGTAACCGCATCGGCAATTTTTACATCTTTACCAAGACGTACTTGCTTCATCTTCATGCCTTTTTCATATTTTCCTGAACAAATACGCATAAATGCAATTCTATCTCGGTGTTTAGGATCCATGTTGGCTTGAATTTTAAAGACAAAGCCAGTGAACTTTTCTTCATTTGCCTGCACGTTACGTAAATCGGTTAAACGTGGTAAAGGTTTAGGTGCCCACTTGGTTAAACCGTCAAGCATATGGTCAACACCAAAGTTACCTAATGCAGTACCAAAAAATACAGGCGTTAATTTACCAGATAAAAATTCTTCTAAATCGAATTCATGTGAAGCACCTATCACAAGTTCTAGCTCTTCACGTAAATCTTCAGCATAGTTACCGATTGCTTCGTCAAGTTCAGGGTTATCTAAGCCTTTGATAACACGTTTTTCTTGAATCATGTGCCCTTGGCCAGACTGGTACAAAATAGTTTCGTCATCAAGGATATTGTAAATTCCCTTAAACTCTTTACCCATGCCAATTGGCCAAGTAATGGGAGCACACTTTATTTTTAAAACTTCTTCAACTTCATCCATTACTTCCATTGGATCACGTACGTCTCTATCCATCTTGTTCATAAAGGTAAGAATAGGCGTATCACGAAGTCTAGTGACTTCCATTAATTTAACGGTACGTGCTTCAACACCTTTCGCTACATCGATAACCATTAAACACGAGTCAACGGCAGTTAATGTTCTGTAGGTATCTTCTGAGAAGTCTTCATGTCCAGGCGTATCAAGTAAATTAACCAAGCAATTGTTATAAGGAAACTGCATTACAGAAGTAGTAATTGAAATACCACGATCTTTTTCCATTTCCATCCAATCAGACTTAGCATGCTGTCCTGATTTTTTGCCCTTTACAGTACCGGCTTTTTGTAAAGCTTGACCAAACAAAAGGACTTTTTCAGTGATGGTGGTTTTACCCGCGTCTGGGTGAGAAATAATGGCAAAAGTGCGACGTAAATCGACTTGTTCTTGCTGAACGGACATGCAGGTACCTTAGCTAAATATGGGTGTAACGACTTGGTTAATAAAAACAACCTTATTATAGCGAATTTAAAGGGGATAAGTCATTCAATAGAAGAAAAAAAATTAATCTAAGTTATTTAGGTGCTATTTACGTTGATGCTTGTGTTGAAGAGAAGGAAACTAAAGCTGAGATCAAGCCCGCTTTGCCCGCAGATAATAAGGATAAGAGCAGGTGAGTGATTAGAGATTTTTTGAAAGGCAATATATATGTTTTAAGGGAAAAGCTTCAAGGGAAAAGTAACAAGGTATAAGTTTCAAGGAGAAAGTAAGGTTAAGTTATTAAACCATTTCTCCAATAGATGACAGGGGCAGAGCAGGTAAAAGACTAAACTTTTTAGGTAAGTTAGAAAATAAAAAATTTCGTCTTTCGCTTCGGTGGGAGCAGGGTTGAGTCTTGACCTTACCTCTAAATGTCGAGTGTATTGTGTCCCATCCGCACTTATCCTGTTCATCTGCGGGCAAAAAGATTCCACCCAAGACAAAGGTGGAATGACGGCATTGTCGAACACTCCACTTTCAAGCATTCAAGTCTTCAAGTTTTCAAGCGTTCAAGCATGCAAGCATTCAAGCTTTTCTTGGTCTCTTGACCGTACCCTAAAATGTCTTAATTCGTGTAATCTGCGTAATTCGATGAGATTTCTAATCTCTAATTCGATGAGAAATTCGAGGAAAATTTCTATTTTATTTTCTCGGAACGCTCTATTTCTATTTCAATACTCGATATCGCTTTACGACAGCGTCCTAATCTTTGATGAAGCGCTAATACCTCCTGTCCTAACTTACCGGCTTCGCTAGGAGAACAGGATGTTCTCGCTTCTTCGCGTAAAGCGACCATGTCCATTAATCGTCTTTCAAACTCATGGTGTTCTTTTAATTTATCGTAAAGTTGATGGCTATTTAAC
>CAWVWK010000222.1:0-3984 GCA_963933725.1 uncultured Colwellia sp. | reverse complement strand
TTTGAGCTTCAAGCTTTTTACCTTCAATAAGGGGCCGTAGGCTAAAACCACCTAATTTCCCGCCTTTTTTATTATGTCGATGCTCACCTGTTAAGTTAGCGTAATCGACCAGCGTAGGGAATATATCGATAAGAGAAACGGGTTGTTCTACTTCTACATTGATTGCGATGTGATTAATCGGCTTAATTATTAGCGGAATACGTGCACTTTCTTCCCAAGGGGAGTTTTTAAAGAGATAGTTCTTTTCACCCATTTGCCAGCCATGGTCACTTGTGAAAACAATCATGGTATTGTTATTTAATGACGGGTGAGAGGTTAATGCATCGATGACTATCCCCACTTGCTCGTCCATGAAAGTAATGCAGGCTAGATAAGCTTGTAAGAATACTTTCATTGCTTTTTCTCTATCACCGCCGTATGAAGTAACTAACTCACGGTAATACCGTAACCCTTTACCATTATCTGGGAAGTTCTCGTTAAAATGCGTATCAGCATCATCGGTTTTCATCCATGGAGCCAGCTTTATTGATTCAAGCGGGTACATATCAAAGAAACGATCGGGGGCGTAAAGAGGCGTATGAGGTCTAACGAAGCCAACGCCCATAAAAAATGGGCGTTTATTATCTTTTTGTGCTAACTCAGCAAACTTATTTTTAGCCCACTTAGCATGAGCTTCATCGGGTAGTAGGTCACGGTCGTTTTCATTTATGTAACGAAAGGGTGCCTTTGTCCAGCCCATAACCCAACCCGTTTCACCTTTCTTACCGGCTGAAACACCACCCTCTGAAAGTCTGCCAAATGCCCCATCAATCGCACCTATTTCTCTAAAAGGGGAGGGAACATTTTTAGTAGCGGTTAAGTTTTTACCATCGAATATAGTAGGGCCATAATTGTGCCTTACCTCATTGCCCCATTCTTGCCATTCTGGCGTTTTGTTACCGTGCATTAACTTGCCGGTACCTAGAGTGAAATAACCATTTTCACTAAAAAGATCCATAATAGTTTTATTATGTTTTAAAACGGGGTGTTTATATTTTGATGTCCAAGCAAAGTCCTTAGAGTCATGCGGATAAACACCGGTAAATAAACTGTTTCTAGATGGCTGACAAACAGGCGTATTGGTTTGCGCATTTGTAAAACGTACACTTTGTTCTGCTAGCTTATCAATATTAGGCGTTTTAACCTGTGGATGACCACCAAACACACCTTGATAGTCATTTAAGTCATCAACGATAATAAACAAAACGTTTGGCTTTGAAAGTGTTATTTGCTGTGATGAGTTTGCAAAAGCAGCTGCCATCAACACGTTTAGAAATATAAACGCTAAACCTAAATTCTTCATATTGACCCTATTTTGCATTCTTAGTCATCAACAATAACTGTTTCTTCAGCATTGATTTTATCTCAGCGTTATTTTCGTTACCGGCTAAGTTGGTCAACTCTTTTGAGTCGACTTTATTGTGATACAGCTCTTCTTTTTGATTACCATAAAGAATATATCGCCAGTTTTTACTTCTAATAGCGAAGTTTTTCATACCGTTCTCACCCCAAAGCTTTACAACGGTCAAGGCGAAACGCTCGCTACTATCATGCCCATCAATTAAAGGCTTTATTGAAGTACCATCTAATGGCTTGCCTTTATTATTTTTGCGGTTATCGCCAGAAACACCGGCGTATTCCATAAAAGTAGGGTACAAGTCGATAAGGCTTACTGGCGCGTTAATTGTTTGCTTTTTACTATCTCGGGGATCAAAAACGATAAGCGGAACCTTGGTTGTTCTTTCCCATAAATTATTCTTAAATAAATTATTTTTTTCGCCAAGGTGGTAACCATGATCGCTAGTGAAAACAACAATCGTATTGTCTTTAAAAGCGCTTGCCTCTAATGCATTTAATATCTTGCCCACTTGTTCATCCATGAAGCTAACACTGGCTAAATAGGCTTGATAATAGGTTTTAAGTGCCGTTTCTTTATCAGCAAATGACTTAACGAGGGTGTTGTAATGTTTTCGTCCTAGAGAAGTCTTTGGCGCGTAGATGCTTTCAAAGTGTGTATCGCTGTCATCATTGTCTAAAAATTCTGGCAATATAATTCCATCGAGCGGGTACATTTTAAAAAATCTGTCGGGTACAACTAAAGGCGTATGTGGTCTGATAAAACCGACGCTTAGAAAGAAAGGTTTTTTTATTTTTTTTCGCTCATACTCAGAAATTTTATTAACAGTCCAGTCAGCATACATCTCGTCTGGGAGAAGATCTCTTTCTTGCTCATTACGATAGATAAATGGCTTTTTAAAGCCGCCATAATACCAACCTTTGTAACCTGGGACATTTGTAGTCGCTTTTACGTTAGGTACTTTAGATAAGGGAACGAAAGTTGAATCAAGCGGGCCTATATCGGTATTATAAGGCGAGGGGATATCGGGGTGTTGCACCACTTTTTTACCGTTAAATGCTAAAGGCGTATAATCTGGTCTAATGCCAAATTCATCCCATGCAGGGCGCCACAAATGATGAACCAGTTTACCTGTACCAGCACTGTGGTAACCATGAGCACTGAGTTGCTCCATAATGGTTCTTGAATTAGCCAGTACTTCATTTTTACGCCAATGGCCAAAAGCATATTGACCAGAATTATGCGGGTAAATACCGGAGAACAAACTAGCTCTGGAAGGACTACAAATAGGCGCATTAGAATGTGCGTTGGTAAATAATGTACTTCGCTGCGCTAAGCGATCGATATTTGGGGTTTTCACTCCAATATCACTGTTCATAACCCCAATAAAGTCATTTAAATCGTCAGCCATAATAAAAACAATATTTACTGGCTTTGCTTTAAGCGCTTTATCAACCTTATCCTCAATTAATGCCTGCTCAGCCACAGCAAGCTGAGTAGACAATAAATAACTTAGCGTTATTGAAAGGCTTATTATAACGTTACGAATAACTTTAGGCTTAATATGCACCGTGTTTCTAAGCCAAGCGATACTAAGCCCAGTGTTAACCAGACCAACGTTAATTAGCCCAGTACCAATAAAGTGATTTTTAGTCATTTTCAACCTCATTGGTTACTTTTTTACTTATTTCAATAGCGCCCATGTCTGGCTTACCCACAATAGGATTACCTAAAATATCGCGAGTTACTTTTAAACCAGTAAATAAGCCTTTTGTATCACCGGGTATAAGAGGGATTTCAATGCCTTTATCAACAATCAATAAATTATTTTTCGGTATGTAATCGGTAAGTTTATCGCCATTAGGTTTACTAAATTGAACATCGCCGATAATAGGTTGGGTGTCTTGAATAAGCACTTCTTTAGGCCATGTTGTGGCTTTCAAAAAAATATTGTTGGTAAATAATACATCGGAAATATCATTTTTACCTGATGATTCAGGACGATATTGATCCCCCTTAACCGCTTTACTTTCGCCCATTACATGAAAAATGTTATTGGCAATGAGCGCACCTCGTGTTTGTCTTGTTACCGCCATCTTACTCACAATATCTTCTTTAACAAAAATAGTATTGTTATAGATATAAGTATTAAAAGGGCCGCTGTGATCTTTATCCTTACCTACAAAACCACTAAACCAAAAAGTTTTACCTTCCTGAAATGCTACACCTTTTTTCTTCACTCGGTGACCATCATTAATACTGACATTGTAACGGTAAGCATTGTTGTAATTATTGCCTAAAACCTCAATAAAGCCGCCTGCATTATTTGCGCTTATATTGTATTGAATAATGATGTTGTCGCAATTAAAGTCGATATGAAACCCCGCGGAATCCCCTGGGCCATTAGCATTTAAAAACTTATTGTACTCAACCAGTACATGCGAGCTTCCCCAAGTCCACATGCCACTACCACGTCCCCAGTTTCTCGTGTCTTTAGTGCTTCCTGAGCCTTTAACAATGTTGCCATATACATGAACTTGTTCACCTCCACTCATTTGCATACCCGGCCCGCCCACATCAAAAACGTG
>CAWVWK010000221.1:0-3985 GCA_963933725.1 uncultured Colwellia sp. | reverse complement strand
CCAGGGACACGAGGATTTTCAATCCTCTGCTCTACCAACTGAGCTATCGGGGCATCTAACTAAGGCTTTTTCTCTACCTCGTTAAGATGGGGCGTATTAGACTGTTTTTCGCTTTCTGAGTCAATACTTTTTTTTAATTTATTTTTTGTTTGATGGTTTTTACGTCATTCCTGCGAATAAATAAACGATTATTACTTGCTAGGTGGTACATAACCTTCAATTTCAGGTTCTTTACCTTCAAATAAATAATCAACCATCGCCTTCTCTAAAAAGGCTCTATCGCTAGCATTCATCATATTCATTTTCTTTTCATTGATAAGCATAGTCTGTTTTTTCTGCCAATGCCCCCAAGCTTCCTGAGAAATATTGTCAAAAATGCGTTTTCCAACCTCACCAGGGTATAATTGAAACCCTAAACCTTCAGCTTCTTTTTTTAAGTTCTGGCAATATACTGTGCGACTCATAGTAATTTCTCTTTCTGTTGTTTACTTTTGTTTACTGATATTTTATTTTTTACGCCTTAATAAACATTAAGCGACTTAAATTAAATACCTTTTAACAAACTAATTAATTGTTTAGTTGATGCTGCTAATCCAGCCGTCACATTCTTTCGTAAATCATACCATTTATCTTGTGTAGCTTGTATGGGTTCTTTTACAACATTGATATTATTTTTAGTGGAAATCCTTTCACAAAGCAATACGATGGGTTGAATGTTTAGATGAAAATGACTAAAAGTATGCCTAAAGGCAGGTATTTTATAATGTTCGATACTTTTTAAACTAATTTTTTTAAGTAATTTTGGAATCTCTTCTTCGTTTTCTATTTCATGAAAACACCATAACCCGCCCCAAATCCCTTGTGGAGGACGCTTTTCCATTAAAACTATATCTTCATCAATACTCGTAATACGGGGAATAATCATAATCGTATTTTTTTCAGGGATAGATTTTTTAGGTTTTTTGTTGGGAAATACCGTTTGTTGGTTACTTGCATAGGCAAGACAGCTTGACTGTAAAGGGCATTCATCACACAAAGGCTTGCTTCTAGTACAAACCGTAGCACCTATATCCATCATCGCTTGAGTATAGTGACCTGTATTTTTCGAGGGCGTTAAGGTTTCACTTATATGCCAAAGGGTCTTCTCAAAGACAGCAAGTCCGTTATAGCCTTCTACTACATAATTTCGAGATAATACACGTTTTACATTACCATCTAGAATTGCTTGATGCTGATTTAGCGCTAAAGAGAGTATTGCGCCAGCAGTAGAACGCCCTATACCAGGAAGTGCTATAACCTCTTCAATATTTTTTGGAAAAACGCCATTATGTTCTCCAACTATTTTTTTAGCCGCTTTGTGCAGGTTTCTTGCTCTTGCATAGTAACCAAGGCCGGTCCAATGGTGTAATACGTTATCTTCTTCAGCATTAGCTAAGGCTTCTATCGTTGGAAAGCTTGTCATAAACCTTTCGTAATAGGGTATAACCGTATTAACTTGAGTTTGCTGTAGCATGATTTCTGAAATCCACACGCGATAAGGTGTTTTATCCTGCTGCCATGGAAAGCTCTTACGTCCATGAAGGTGGTACCAATCTAGTACTTTTTTCGAAAAAATATCGGCAGATTTTCTTGTTATTTGATTACGCGTATTAATAAGTTTTTACTTCGTTTTGTGGGTTACTTTTTGCAGTGTAACTAATTCAACTTAGCTACTCAAACAGTTACTAAAATAGTTAGCCAGTAGCTCACTATAATTATTAAAACACCGCTTAACTAAGTTTAGTTGAACTTTACATGATTTTTTTATTTTATCGGCTATGCTAAGCCTGTATAATCGCGAAATAAATAGGCTTTGGCCTACACTAAAATTAATCAGATAAAGGCTATAAGATGAAAGCAACCGCCAAAAACCGTAGTGCCCGTTTACGTAAAAAATTACATGTAGATGAATTTAAAGAACTTGGCTTTGATGTGGCTTGGAAGTTAAACGATGATATTACGAGTGATGAATTAGACAATTTCATTGATAAGTTTTTTGCAGAAGTAATTCAAACCAATGGTTTAGGCTTTGGCGGAGAAGGCGATACGTTATGGCATGGTTTAATCTGTACTCAAAAGCTAGGTTCATGTACAGACGAGCATAGATCAGCTGTAGAGAAATGGCTTAAAGATAACGGAGCAACTTCTGTTGCAGTAAGTGAGCTTTATGATGTTTGGTGGGCTGAATAACTTTATTCGTTATAAATGAATTTTATACGGCATTGTCGGCACTTTTCAGCTCCATTACTTATGTACCATAAGCGCAGGCTCTGAAAAACTTGACGCTTTGCCTAAAATCCTTTTATTTAGAATAAACACAGTAGTTCGTAACCTATATTTTGAAATTAAAAGATCTAAGCCCATATCCCAATATATATAGGATGTGTTGATCTTTCGAGATTAAGTTTTGTTCAAAGTAAAAGCGATTTAATCGCGGTGTTACGATGTCGTATGGTATTCCATATAAAAGCGTGACAATAATGATAAAATTGCTATTAAATGTATCCATAGGGTAGTATTTTTCGGCATTTCTACATCGTTATCGAATGTTTATATAGAGCGACTATATTACTTATTCCTTGCACTGTATAAATACCAAATAAATTGCTGCAAAAGTAACCCTGAAAGTTCAACACGCCCTAGTATTAACTTAAAGTAAAGATAGATAGAAAATGACAGATAAAATAGAGAAAACCCATAAAACATTAGCGCAAGCAGAGCAGGAAGGGAAATATATCCGTAAAGTGCGCAGTTTTGTTAAACGTGAAGGTAGACTTACCAATGCTCAAGGTCGAGCACTTGAACAATACTGGGATACAATGGGCTTAACGCACGAGCAAGGCTTGCTAGATTTTGCTAAAGAATTTGCCAACGATAACCCTGTTGTACTTGAGATTGGTTTTGGTATGGGTAAATCTTTGGTTGAAATGGCTAAGGCAGCACCTGAATTAAACTTTATTGGTGTAGAAGTGCATCGCCCGGGAGTCGGCGCATGTATAGCGAGTGCTCAGGAAAGCGAAGTAAATAATTTAAAGGTTTTTGAACATGATGCTATTGAAGTATTAGCTGATTGTATTCCTGATAATAGCTTAACCACTGTTCAGTTATTCTTCCCTGATCCGTGGCATAAGAAAAAGCATCATAAACGTAGAATTGTTCAACCTGAATTTGTTGAAACCATTCGACAAAAACTAAAAGTTGGTGGTGTTTTTCATATGGCAACCGATTGGGAGAATTATGCTGAATGTATGTTGGAAGATATGCAGAGCGCAAAAGGTTTTGATAACTTATCTTCTAACAATGACTATGTCCCACGTCCAGATAACAGACCTTTAACAAAATTTGAAAACCGAGGTCAACGTTTAGGGCATGGTGTATGGGACTTACAATTTTCTAAAAAGTAATACCTTAAAAGTAATACCTGAAAATAATGCTTTTAAAGCAATACCCTTTAGAGTAACCCTAAAGAGATATTGAACTAAGTAAGGTTTTGATTGCTTTGTCTTTATAAATGGTCACGCTTCTTACCTAAATTGTTTTTCAATAAAAAATAGATGTTGCGCATTACGTAAGTTACCTGTTTCTTTTAACCATTCTTGGGTAATAATATCTCTCTTTAGAGCCGCTTCTAATAAGCGGCTTTTATATTGGCACCAATAAAAGATTGTTGCTGCTTGATGTACTTCATTATTTGGCAAAGTATCACTTCGTGTCTCATTTAATTCTTCAATGATTTGCTCGATCACCTTTGGCTTGAGATCTTTGTCTATGTAAGACTTAAAGCGGTTAAACCTTTTCGCTTGCCAAAGTTGCCAAAGTAACCAAACTAAGGCGCTTAATGCTAATACAGCTATTATTTCCACGTTGCTCTCATTTTTGAATTAATTACATTTATTTTTTATCATCAGGGTCTGTTGACCTTTCAGATTAAAACTCTGTTGCTCTT
>CAWVWK010000220.1:0-4092 GCA_963933725.1 uncultured Colwellia sp. | reverse complement strand
GAGAAGGCTCAGTGTTTCGTATTCTATTAGGTGTCGTCATTTACATATTCAGCATCGTTTTTGCTGACAGATTTATTGTAGAAATTGATTTTAATTTTAGGTATGAAAAACAGTAAAACTTAGCATATGAATTCGGTATACTTATTATCATGTTTTTAGTGCGGTAAAAGTAATTATTAACAAAAGTATTATTGTGGTTTTTTGGCCAATATTTTGTCTTCCCTTATCAAGGTTATAAGCTTTTGTTGGGAAGATAAAAATTAAGCAAGACACCTATTCATCAATACTTATAAGTCTATGTCGTTTTCATAACATTTATTAAATACTTTAAGACTGTTTAATTATATTTTTTAGAATAAAAGCAGTTGCTCAGTGATATGAATGGTATCGCCTATTTGAATATCAGCGTCATTTAATACTTTACATGTTACACCCGCTTTGAAATTATTTAGTGCATCATACAAGCCAGGGTGAACCAAATCCATTTTAAAGCAGGGCTCTGTTTCACCTGTTATTAATAATTGTAATTGGCCAATATGTATTACTTTACCAATATGTTGGGCATTAAATTGTAGACCACAAATGAGAAGATTAGCTCTTCTGGTCGTCCAAGGTAACACTATATTTAAAGCCCTACAGGCTTGTTGCCATTGTTCTTCACAAAGCACGGTTATTTGCCGACTACTTGGTCTCCTGGGTAAGCCAAGTGTTACCCCTTCTGCTTTAGTCACTTTAACTTTATGCACCTCAAACATAAGTCCGCTTTTAATCTTTCGGTACCCTATAGCAGTTAACTCAGCCATTTAACACTCACTATTAATTATTATTACTAACGTTAGTTCTTCAATAAAAGGGGTAACTTGCGATTTATTGACAACTTGAAAATAACACGCCCTGAACACTTAACCAAAAAAGGTTAGTTGATAAATACTGCATTAAGCGACACTATTCGATGTTCTCTAGGTACTGACGATATGTTTTATCACCACTAATGCGTGATTGTCGCCAATTATCATCATAATAACTATTTAAATAACGTTCGCCACTATCGCATAACAAGGTTACAATCGAACCTTTCTTATTGGCTTTTTTCATACGTTCAGCAAGGTTTAATACACCCACAAAATTAGTTCCTGAGGACGGTCCTACCTTACGACCTAACTGCTTACTGAGCCAAAACATAGCTTCGATACTTTGCGCATCGGTTACTTTTAGCATTTCATCAATCACGCCTGAAATAAAAGAGGGTTCAACCCGAGGGCGGCCTATTCCTTCAATTTTACTGCCTTGTGTGTTTTGTAAGGTTTTATCACCGCTTTTGTAGTAATCGTAAAAAACTGAATGTTCAGGATCGACTACGAGTAACTTACTATTTAGACCCTGATAACGAATATAGCGACCAATTGTTGCTGATGTTCCACCCGTACCTGGGCTCATTACTAACCAGCTTGGCTCAGGAAAACGCTCTTTAGACATCTGCTTAAAAATACTCTCGGCAATATTATTATTTCCACGCCAATCAGTGGCTCTCTCTGCAAAGGTGAACTGATCCATGTAATGTCCATTTAAGTCTTTTGCTAACCTTTCAGACTCACTATATATTTGTGTTGTGCAATCAACTAGGTGGCATTCACCACCGTAAAATTCAATTTGCTTAATTTTTTCTTTAGCGGTCGTTTTGGCCATTACAGCAATAAACCTCAGCCCTAATAAACCTGCAAAATAAGCCTCAGATACAGCAGTTGAACCACTTGATGATTCAACAATGACCGTGTCTTCTTTTATCCAACCGTTGCATAACGCATACAAAAATAATGAGCGAGCTAAACGATGTTTTAAAGAGCCCGTTGGGTGGGTGCTTTCATCTTTAAAATAAATATCAATATCACTAAAATGTGACTGTGGTAATTGAATTAAATGTGTATCAGCTGAGCGCATATAATCCGCTTCTATTTGAGATATGGCATACTTTATCCAGCTCATTTTACTGTAAACTCCAAGGTTAATTTTAACGTGTTTGTATAACAAATGTACCAACAAAACATATTAATAAAATAATACACTTTAAATGCTGAAACTCTAATGATAAAAGGAGTAATTACATTTAAACCTCAACGGTATAAGAATAAAAATACTACAATACTTAATTATCATAGACGATTCAATGTCCATTACCTTGGTATATTTTGACAATAGTTTTAGCAACCAGAATAAGGTAAGTTACACATTGTGAAGTCACACTAATAGAAAACTACTTGCTTCACTTAACTCTGTTGCCAGTGAGGTATAGTTGATAAATTTTGAAATTAATAATGTCAGCAATTAAACCAGCATTATTTTGCTTAGCAGGGTTGAGTCATTATTAGTCATAGATACTTTATAGGGATATTATGTGAAAAGTAATAAAAAAATAATTATATTAAGGCTACTCGGCGCAATTGTTACTGTTACTAGTATTTATTTTTTTGCACCTTGGCAATTTGCGCTTTATTATTTGACTCCGCTCCCCTCTTCAGTGCAAGAACAAACAGAAGAGGCCATTGAACAAGGTCTAGATGGCATTATTGTTTATATTGATAAACGAGGGCAGCCACCTGAACATTATGCCAATGGCTGGCATAATCGAGATAAAAAAATACCTGCATACCACCAAGCACTTTTCAAAATAGCAAGCATAGGTAAATTATATAATGCAGCTGCGCTTGCAAAACTTGTAGCCCAAGAGAAAATAGCACTTAATAACACATTAGGATATTACCTACCTGAATTGGTTGGGCGTATTGAAAATGCCAACAAAATTACCATTAAAATGCTAGTTCAGCATCGCAGTGGTATACCTAATTTCACTGATACTAAAGATTTTGATTGGTCAAAAAATTACCCTGATTTACTGCAACTCGTGTTAGATAAAGGTGCAGATTTTGAGCCAAATACCGAGTACAGTTATTCTAATACTAATTATATTTTGCTAAGTAAAATTATGACTAAATCTCTTGGTTATGATCACACCCAGTTCATAAAAAGTGAAATATTGGATCCACTTCAACTTGAAAATACCTATTTTTCAGTTAAGGATATTGAGTTAGAGACGTTAATGAGTGGTTATTATGTTGGTTACGATGATGATTTTAAGACACTAGAACAAGGATATGTTGCTAGTGCTGAAGATGTAGGTATTTTTTTAAGGGCCCTAAATAATGGCGATTTATTTAGTGCTCAAGAAAAAGATATTTATGCCTCCTTATATGAATATAGTCATACAGGTTGGGTCTTAGGGTATTCAAGTATTGCTCGTTACCATAAAGATATTGATACGGTCCTTATTCAGTTTGTTAACACCACAGGAAACGATACAGTATTGTTAAACAAAATAATTTATCATCGACTTGTTCAAACTTTACAAAAACGAGATATTTAAAGTAGTGAGAGTTGAGAAGCAACCTGATTCTGCGTTAATTAGTTATTATTTTGCGTAATGCTTATAACATGACAGATTATAAGCTTTCATTGAGGTTATTTAACGCTTGAAACGAAAGTGGTTTATTAAAGTGTTAAAGCCAATGAATCACTGCACTATAGATCATGTAGTGCTTAGATACATTATTACAGTATAAAAAATATTCAAAATACTTATGTGCACAATAAGCCATTAAGTATGATAAGGTCTTAATTACATGTCCTTAGTGACTAGCGTAAAAATCTATTCAGTTTAGTTAATTATTAACATCAAAGCTTCACTGCCAAGTTATCGCTTAAATCAAGTTGAATCAAAATTAGATGCGGTTGAATAGCGAACTGTATTTGATTATTATCAACAGTAGTTAATAGGAAAAGATATTATATAAAATCTTTAAATACTTTTAATCCTCTAAGTAATTGTCTGGCAAGCTTTATGGAGGCAACTTTAGTACTAAGAATTCTTCTAAGATGAACAGGTTTAGCGCCACGTTAGTCTTCTATGTATGCAACTTCAGTAAATGATTTATGGGTATCTAACCCTATGAAAAATATGTTATGTTTAGTCATGCTAGGCTCTTTTTTATATTGTTGATACATATATTATGGCTCTGGTTTGTAAACTAACCCACGTTC
>CAWVWK010000219.1:0-4095 GCA_963933725.1 uncultured Colwellia sp. | reverse complement strand
TATGTATCCAAGCGAAACCTAGCTGTAAAAATTCCAATTAAGATGACTGTATTCGAACTTATATGCAATCAAAAATCTTGCCAAAAATTTCAAATCATTTAAAAAAGCGATGAAAAAAGAGCCTCTTAACTGGCAAAGCGAGAAGAGACGGGGGGCTAAAATAAAGAATTAATTATATTTCAAAAAGATCACTTTTTTTGAAAAAAAGTATTGTAATAAAGAAAAGTTATTATGAATGGGCTTTGGCATTGTTATCCACAGAAATTGTGGAAAGCTAAACATTTATGCTAGAGCGCCAAAACCTGTGGATAACTTTGTTAGTAAGTGCTTTACTGGATGTTTATTCACTTTCCTCTTGGTTTTGCGTAAAATATTCAGGCATCACACGTATTGTTTTGATTTTATTCCCGGAAACTTCAATTATTTCAATAGGGTAGCCTGCAAGCCTTAAGCTGATATTGTTTTCTGGAATGTCTTCTAAGTATTCAATTATCAAGCCATTTAGTGTTTTAGGTCCGTCAGTGGGTAACTTCCATGACATTTCCTTGTTTACATCTCGAATACTAGCACTGCCATCGACTAAATAGCTGCCATCAGGCTGTAGGGTCACTTCATCACTTGTTGTCGGCGTAGACGTTGTAGTGAAGTCTCCAACTATCTCTTCGAGGATATCTTCAAGCGTAACTAAACCTTGGATATCACCATATTCGTCAACAACAAGGCCTAAACGCTCTTTGACCTTCTGAAATTTTAATAATTGAATATTAAGAGGTGTACCTTCAGGAATAAAATAAAGCTCTCTAACTGAGCGCAGCAAAGTCGCTTTAGTAAATTGATTTTTAGCGATTAATTTTAACGCATCTCGGGCATGGATATAACCTACAACATCGTCGATATTATCACGATATAACAGCATACGAGTATGATTGGCTTGGGTCAGTTGCTTTTGAATTTTTTTCCAGTCGCCATTGACATCTATACCAACTAACTCACTTCGAGTAATCATAATATCTTCTACACAAACTTTATTAAGATCTAATATGCTCATAAGCATACTTTGATCTCTTTCATGTAATAAAGCACCTGATTCATTAACGACGGTTCGTAATTCTTCGCTACTTAAACTATGTTGCTCTCGCTGTTCAGAGCTAATACCTAATAAGGTCAAAATACCGTTAGTGATCCAGTTTACACAGATAACCAGAGGGAAAAGTAACTTAAGTAAAATACTTAATATAATCGAGCTAGGAAATGCGATCTTCTCAGGGTATAAAGCCGCAAGTGTTTTAGGAGTTACCTCAGCAAATATTAGGACAATTAATGTTAAAACAATGGTTGCTATTAACACACCTAAGTCTTCAGATACGCCATATTGAGTGGCCAATTTAAGGGCGATAATGGTTGCTATTGCTGATGCAGCTATATTAACTAGGTTGTTACCAATAAGTATTAGGCCGATTAAGCGATCAGGCCTACCAAGCAATTTACTCACTCGCTTTGCACCTGTGTGCTTTTGTTTTTCTAAGTGTCTTAAACGATAGCGGTTTAATGACATTATACCGGTCTCTGAGCCCGAGAAATAAGCCGATATTAAGATTAATATACCGAGAATAAGAAAAAGAATTGAAGTTTCTATGTTTTGCAAAAAAAGATCCTGTCGTTTATAAAGTTAAATGATAAATGAATGAGAAAGTTGTGTTTAAGTAAGTAAAAATTCTTTAACGAAGCGGCTTCCAAAATAAGAAAGCGTCAGTAATAAACTCGCTGTAATAGATAGCACTAAAACTCTGTGTCCTCGCCAACCTTCTCTGAAATGGCCCCATAAAATTAGACCGTATAAAAATAAAGCAATAAAGGAAAGCACTGTTTTATGTGAGTTTTCCTTTGAAATAAAATTCTCTAAGAAGATTAAACCTGTTACCAAACTTGCTAGTAACATGACAGTACCAACAATTAAAATTGAGAAAAATTGTTTTTCGACCTGCATTAAAGGAGGTAGATTTGCGACCGCTTGTAAGTTCTTGCTTTTTAGTTTGAAATTAATATAGTTAACCTGAAAAGCAAATAAAGTTGCAATAAGTAATATGCAATAAGCGACTAAAGCCAATGATATATGGCTGATAAGCACAACATCAACATTGGCTAGGGGGATAATTTCGTCAGGAAGTATCAGTATTAATAATAGCTGCCAAATGCCTGAAAAACTGTAAATAACAGGAAGTAATAAGTTTAATTTAAAGCGAAACGAAAAAATGGTAACAACGAATGAAATAAATAAAGTAACTAAAGAGATTAAATTGGGTAAGCTGATATTTAGGCTCTCTTGACCTGAATAAACGACAAATGTTAGAACCTTATAAATAATGTCAGTTACGATGGCTAAAAGCGCCAAAGGCAGATACACTTTTTTATTAGGACCTTGGGAGTGAAATAAGCGAGAAACAATTGCTATTGTTGCTAATAAATAAGCAATGCCTGAGCTAAATACCAATAAATCCACAATTACCCCTTAAAAGAATCTCAAAAAACATTTTGTAATGAAAAAATATATACAATATTAAGAAAAAATAGTCTATCAGATAAACTACTTAGCCCCAACTGCTATTAGTATAATTACCTATAAAGAAGCGCTCATTTAGAACGAAAGGTAACATTTGAAAAAAATTTAAATTTAAACAAGTGACAATGACTTATATGGGGCTTTCTAGCAAAATTAAATTTTATTTAACATCATAAAACCATTTTTCTTAGCGGTTTAATAGATAAAAATATAATCAGTACAGAGCAAGCGATACCGAACCATTGCGGCAATAAGTCGTGAGAATGATCCATTTGTTGACTAATATCTATATGGAACTGGTTTAGACCAAAATCAAGTAATAGGCCAAAGCCAATAGCACTTAATGTAATGCCGAGTAAATATCGAATTAAAACAGCGCTACCCATTTCAAGTTTTATAACACCTAAAGTTGAAATGTTCGTTGCAGGACCCGCCATCATAAATACCAGGGCTGTTCCAGGTGACAAACCTGCCATAATAAAGCCAGCAGCGATAGGTGTTGATGCGGTCGCACAAATATACATAGGAACTGAGATAAGTATCATCATCAACATTGCCGGTAAACCACTTCCGTAACTTAGTAAAAAACTTTCGGGTAAAAAGGTTCTAACGATTGTGGCAAAGATCAGCCCAATGGCTAGCCAAATAATAATGTCGTCTATTAACTTAGTACACGCATAGTAAATGCCTGTTTTCATCTTTGTAAAGGTATTGATGACAGCCATGCTTTTGTCTTCGGTGTTCACCGTCTCACAACAACTTGATGTTTTAGTTTCTTCTTTTGGACTACAACCAATTGATATCTTTGCTTTATCTTTATCTTTATCTTTATCTTTATCTTTATCTTTATCCTCTTCCCCTGAACAACAATCTTTTAAATCATTGGCCTTATTGCTACAAGGTTGAGGATGTTTTATTGTGGAAACTAGTAGTCCTGTAAAAATAGCTGAAAGGATAGCTGAAATCGGTCTGTATATAGCGAAGATTGGGCCAAGGAGGGCGTAAGATACCGAAACTGAGTCGACACCGGTCTCAGGCGTTGCAACTAAGAAGCTTGAAGTTGCTGATGATGATGCACCACTGCGCTTTAGCTCAGTTGCTACAGGAATAACGCCACAAGAACATAGCGGTAAAGGCGCACCGATAAAAGCGGCTTTTATAATGGCTGATTTACCTTGTCCTAAGTGCTTACTTAATACTTGGCTTGGCACTAAGGACTTCATTAGTCCTGCTATGAGCAAGCCTAATAACAACCATGGGCTTGCTTCTGCGCTAAGCGCTACTAGGTTATTAAAAAAAATGCTTATATATTCCATTGCAACTCTCTCTTGTAAGCATAACCATTAATGAAAATTAAATGAGGGTGCTCTAAACAAACAACGACTATTTTAAGTGAGATTGAATATTAAAGCACGCAATAAATTTTTGATAAAATAGTCAGTATAAGGGCTCTAGTTTTTGAGATAATTATATTTACTTGATGCCCTGGCATACACATTCTAATATTTATTACATTACACTACACTGCGCTTTAG
>CAWVWK010000218.1:0-4099 GCA_963933725.1 uncultured Colwellia sp. | reverse complement strand
ATCTTCATAATACCTGTTATTTTACATTTAAAATCAAGGTTTTTCTTCATTTATAAGCATTGACATATATTTTGTAAACCGCCTTTGTCTAGTGTCGACTTTTTTCGCGCTTGTTCGTCCGTTAGCAATAATAAAGCGACTCGATTTATTCAGTGTTTTATAGCATGCTTTACACTTGGCTTTTCATCCAAAACTCACAAACGCTTGTTTGGTTTTTCCTAAGATGCTTATTTTACTTTTTTAAGCAGCGGCACAAAACGGTAGCCTTCTTTTAAAACTCGGTCTGAAGGACCATAGTGGCGAGCAGTAAAACTAAACACCCCGGAATCATTGCTAATCGGAATGAAATTCGGATACTCAGGCCCACACCCCATACTTATGGTGTAGGTTCCATCTTCATTTGGTTTGGCTTTATACGAGTTAGCATTGGCAATGTCGTTAAACATAAAGCCAGCTTTGTTATATACTGTGATCGACCAAAAGTGCTTATTTTTTGGGTCATCAAAAGTAAGCTGATAACACCCCTTTGCTGGAAAGTTTCGGGATGTTTCGTAAATATTATCTTTGGCTAAGGATCCGCCCCAACCCACCGCAGCGGCAACTTGATTTTTTTCGGGCGTATATATTCCCCGTGATTCGTCAGTAGGTGAGGAAAATAAAGTTGTCGACAAGACAAGTGGTCCCTCTTTTTTAATCAAGGTCATTACGTCGGCTTTGAGTTGCTTTTCGATGCTAGCGAACGATTCAGGCTCTACTGGCTGAGTATAAAAACGTTGATTACTAACAGCATTGATAGTCATCTGTTGTTGATATAGTTTGGCTTGCTCTGGCGAGAAATTCGAATCAAGTCGAATAATTACCACTATATGATCACCTGTATGCGTGGCCAATTCAAAAGTGCCAGGTCCATATGACATAGGCTGTGGCCTGTGATCCTCTGTCAAGGGTTGCATTGTCATATAAGTTCCCTCTGGCACATTCGGCAAAGTCACCGTTGCACCTTGAGAGACATCAACCACTGCCTTAGAGTAGTATGCGTCTCGGTTCATTCGCACCACTGGTTGCGTGTTTGTTGGGGCTAGCTGAGAAATATGTCTAAACCGATTGACGCCCACCAAACTCTGGGCATCTAAAATCTGTCGCGCCGTTTCGGCTCTCGGATACAATGCTTTTGTGACTACTATTCCATCTTTTGCAAAAAACTGATTGACGTCATCGGTGAGTTTAGATTGGGCATTAGCTTGTAAGTTAAACAACACACTGGATAACCCAACAAGACAAAAGACACGAGCTCGAGAAGTAAAAAATTTAAAAGCGTATTTCATTGTTTTTTCCTTGAATTTAACATATGTGATAAGTTAAAAAGCTTATCAATGGCCTAAATTATCATCATTTTATGAGTATTACTAAACTGTCATTTGTAACGCTTGAGGACAATAAAGTTTATTTATTTTCGCTCGCAATCCAATCATAGGCATCATGCCAGTTTTCAAAATAGTTAACTTCACCTGACACAAACCAATTACCCAATTTAGCACCGAACTCTTGCCAATTTTTGTTGCCATGAATAGCTACTCTACGAAATTCATTCTTATGCTTAAGACCCAGTTTAAAATCGTCCCAGGCAGCTCTTAGATCCCAGCCATCGAGTTCGGTAGCGTCAATTAATACATCAACTTTAGGATCTGTGACTTGAGCTAATGCCGAATTAAGCATAGGTGTAATTATTTTATAATCTTCGTGTGTAAGGCGTCCTATAACCTTTAATACCAGAAAAAAAGTATCTTTGTATCGCTCTATACCTATTGATAAACCGTGTTTTTTAACACTCATATTTAACCTCGACAACAATAAACAGGTATAAGATAGTTTCTATTAAAGCTTTTGACATCCGGTTGAAGAATAATCATCAGCACTTCCTAATTTTCTTACTTGAGATTCACTAAAGTTGTGTATAAGTCAGCATTAAGCGAACAAAATCACCATCTAATCCGTCATCGTTATGCTCTATCGTTTTACCGTAACTTAACTTCATCCCTAACGTTTTAGAAAACTGCAGGCCAAGCGTCGCCCCCATACTCAGAGAAGACTGCTGGTTGTCGTCATATTCGCCGTCACTCTTAGTTTCTCCCCCATAGGAATAAATCCCATCAATTGAGACCCATAAACCTGGATTAAAATTATGAGTGAGATGGCTTTCGAGTTTAAGCAAGGGCCTCTGACTCATTTTATCAACACCAAATGGATCGTGGTTTTCGCCAAAAAAGGTAATGCTCGGGAGTAGGTCAAAGGTAGTTAATGAGGGGTCGAGAAAACTCTCCCCAAAACCAAACGTTATAGGTGCTCCTATTTGCATAGAATAACGATTAGCACCTAGGTTTGCCGACTTAGTTTCATCGTACTCGCCTGTCGGTAAGGTCAATCGAGCTAAACCTCCCACCGCAAATGTGGGCTTATAAGTCGCGTATGTGGCTAACGTTAACGGTGGCAAGTTATACAGGCCCGTACTAAGTAAGATCTGGGTATCGCCAAGTCCTTCTGATTTGGTTTTATTCTCAAAGTTAGGCGCATTGGCAAGTGTTATTGTTGAATTTAAACGTCCTTGAGGTTGGACGAAGGTAAAGGCTACATAGCGCCCACCAATCTCCATAGTGCGAGTATATTGAGCAATTAATAGATCGACATCAAGATCTAAATTGGGATTAACAATGCCTGAATTAAGCATTGAATTGCCCGATACCTGCATACCAAAAACGGTAAAAACGTTGGTGTCTATGGGCGGGGGCAAATAAGCACGGGGTCCATCACCAATGTCAGCATGCACTATATTGCTCTGGAGACACAAAAAACTAGAGCTAAAAAATATACTCAATAAGGAAAACGTACTTTTAACAGACGTATTAAACACCATAATCGACTCGTCCTGATATATTAATGAAAACTTACTTATGAAGACAAAAATCTCCGCTTTTAAATAGAGAGTAGTCGATTAGTTAGAAATTGTAAACTACATTTGATACCATAACCAGTCACCAGAATGGGCTTTCGGCGTGCAATAAATGTTTAGAATAGAACCCTTTACTCAAGCATTAAAAAATATTGTTCAAAGTAAATCCAACGCCGATTTGACTGTAATCAATCAAACTGTCTGCATAACCACGAAATACTTTTAAATATCCACAGAACTCGCCCCACAAAGGAAACGTCATATCCAACCCAGCAGATCCATTGTGGCTATTCATCACAAAACAACTTTTTGTTGCTGTGTAACAATTGATTCAGTAGTTATGACAGCATTGCCAATCATAGTAATTATCTCTCCAGCAAAATAAACAATGGCTTCCCTGATTTCATCATGACTGTTGGTTATAGCCGACTTATCATTGGTTTTTAAGCCTTTACAGCCAGTTGCGATAGTTCAGCATAATACGATACACAATGTTATTTGGTGGAGGGACATAATTTTTCCATGCTTGTCATGCTTTGCACTCTCAATCGGGACAGTTTAAAGCCACACAGTTTTCGGTGTATTCCCCATTAAGGGTCAAATTTTTCATTAATTTAAACGACTCGCTGCGGTTATTGTTTGGGCAACAACGTAAAAACATAAGAGCTATCTGTTGGTTTTTGCAACCGATTGGCTTTACTTTTACACAGTCTAACTAGGCTTAACTCATTACTAAATAAAATAGTGGACGTTAAGCGATCTATTCATTTTTACAACCGCTGGGACTTAGTTTTTGTAACCTAGTTGTAAATTAGAGTTTTGATTATGGAGGGAGATGATTAAAGGCAAGTCGATTGTTAAAAAAGCGCTCCATACTGATTAATAGAAACCTTACTGTTTAGGTATTTTACTGATCAGTTTAGTTAGCCACAAAAGCACTATTATTATGCTGAAACACGCTAAATCAAAAACCAGATAGTACATCCACTCACTATTCCACATACGTTTACCTTCCAGTGCTGCTGCGTTTATCTCAAATGAAAAAATCAGGGTAAATAACATTAAAAATTGTTTAACAAAATTCACGATCGATCGCCTTCAGTTATTCAGTTATTCAGTTATTCAGTTATTCAGTTATTCAGTTATTCAGTT
>CAWVWK010000217.1:0-4106 GCA_963933725.1 uncultured Colwellia sp. | reverse complement strand
CAGGGTTCGACAACCTTCCCTGGAATAATTAACAACCAATTAGCAATCAAACGAAAAAAGGCTGATTGTTGCGAATCAGCCTTTTTAATAGGTTAGTGTAATTTAATGGTGCGGATGGGGGGACTTGAACCCCCACGACCTAAGTCATTAGCCCCTCAAGCTAACGCGTCTACCAATTCCGCCACATCCGCATTATTAAATTAAACTTTAAACTTGATAAGTAATTAGCTTGTTCGAGGGAGAACCCGCTTACTTATATTGACTACGTAGAACTATTGACTAGTTTGGTACGTCGTCTGACTTTTCTTCTTTAGTTGCAACATCTGATGCAGGTACATCACTGTTTTCGCTAACTTCTGAAGCTTCAAGACTGTCTGAAGGTATAGCGTCTAGTGCAACTGACTGCTCTGCTGCAGGGACTGCAAGGTTATTCCACTCATCTACCGCTTTGGTTTTGTTGGCGGTTAAGTTACCAAGTACTAAACTGATAATGAAAAATGCTACCGCTAAGTAGGTTGTCATTTTAGTTAAGAAGTTACCTGAACCACCTGAGCCGAATACTGTCGCTGATGATCCAGCGCCAAACGATGCGCCCATATCTGCGCCTTTACCTTGTTGAATTAACACTAATCCGATTAATGTTAAGGCAATTAATACATAGGCAATAATTAATACTTGATACAACATTTTTTAGCTTCCTTTAGCTGCACAGCAAATCGCTTTGAATTGCTCTACTTGTAAACTAGCACCACCAATAAGACCACCGTCTATATCAGCTTGTGCAAATAATTCTTCACAGTTTGACGCGTTAACGCTTCCACCATATAACAAAGGCACTTTATTCGCGACTTCAGCATTAGCATTTGCTAAAAACTGACGAATAAATTGATGTGTTTCTTGTGCCATCTTACTCGATGCTGTTTTTCCAGTGCCAATCGCCCAAACAGGTTCATAAGCTACAACAACATCAACAAATTTCTCGATACCTACTGCATCTATAACACTTTGCAGTTGCCCTGCTAGTACTGATTCAGTTAAATCGTTTTCTCTTTCACTTTCGCTTTCACCAATACATAAAATTGGGGTCAAACCCGACGCTAACGTTGTTTTTACTTTTTCAGCGATCTCAGTTGAAGTTTCATTATAAAGGCTTCTTCGTTCAGAGTGACCTAGGATAACAAATTCTACTGACAATTCCTTTAACATTTCACAAGAAATTTCACCTGTGTAAGCACCACTTAAATGAGCACTTGCATTTTGGCTTCCAAAAAAAATATTTTCAGATAAGTTTTCTTGTTTGGCTAATGCACTGAACGATGATAAATGTAAAGCGCTTGGACAGATAACCACCTCAACATCTGACGGTAACTGTATTTCTTTAAAGCCTTCAACCATACTTTCAACCAAGGCTAAATTACCATTTAGTTTCCAGTTAGCGGCTACAATCGCTTTTCTTGTCATTATCATTCCTCGTTGAGGTCTTCACATCCCTTAGACTTGGGAAATGCTCAAACAAACTGAACCAACACATCGCTAAAATGAATCCGCGAGATATTAACTAACCTAGGAAAAAGATACAAGTAATACTTATATCTTTTTCCTATTTTTTACTTATTTTCAATTGGCTTTTTACGACAAAGAACATGTTGATTATTTTTTAGCATGCTTTTGAACATTTATTAACACCAACAACCACTTTTAGCGTTAATCTACATTTTTTACCTGGTCAGCAATTTGATTTGCCAACGCGGTGACTTCCTCAATACAAGGTCCTTCAACCATCACACGAATTAAAGGCTCTGTGCCAGACTTTCTTAATAGGACACGCCCTCTTCCTTCAAGGATTTGATTGACTGCTTTAACTTCATTTTGCACTGCTTGATCATTTAATGGATCGTTATCGCCTTCGAATCGAACATTAACCAATACCTGTGGCAACATTGTCATGCCCTCTCTTAGGGCGTTAAGTGACACTTTTTGTTCGCACACGGCTTGTAAAACATTTAACGCTGCAATAATGCCATCACCTGTTGAAGTGTGTTTGAGATTGATGATATGTCCAGAGTTTTCAGCGCCAAGTTGCCAGCCTTTGTCTTTTAATAATTCCATCACATAGCGATCGCCTACATTACTTCGCGCAAAAGGCACGCCTAGCTTATTTAAAGCAAGCTCTAACCCCATATTACTCATTAGGGTGCCAACAACACCACCTACGAGTGTACCCGCTTTGAGTTCATTACAAGCAATCATGTAGATCACTTCATCACCGTCAATAATGTGACCGGTGTGATCTACCATCATTAAACGGTCACCATCACCGTCAAGGGCAATACCTAAATCGGCTTTATGTTCAACTACAGCTTCGCTGATAGTTCCCATCGAGGTTGCGCCACATTTATCATTAATGTTTGTACCATTAGGAGAGGCTGCTAACTCAATAACATTTGCGCCTAATTCTTTGAAGACTTTAGGCGCGATATGGTAAGTTGCTCCGTTGGCGCAATCGACCACAATCGTTAGGTCTTTTAAAGTAAGTTGACTGGGGAAGTTACTCTTACAAAATTCAATATATCGACCTGCTGCATCGTTAATACGTTTGGTTTTACCCAGTAATGCTGATTCAACACACCCCATGCTCTGATCAAGCTCTGCTTCTATAGCAAGCTCTGTTTCGTCACCAAGCTTTTCGCCAGATTGTGAGAAAAATTTAATACCGTTATCATAATAAGGGTTATGCGATGCGCTGATCACGATGCCAGCTTCAGCTCTGAAAGTTTTTGTTAAATAGGCAATAGCTGGTGTTGGCATAGGACCGAGTAACCTAACATTAACACCTGCAGCAGAAAATCCGGCTTCAAGCGCTGATTCAAGCATATAACCTGAGATACGGGTATCTTTGCCGATAAGAACTTTCTTTGTACCTTGTGCAGCCATTACTTTACCGGCGGCATAACCTAACCTCATGGCAAAGTCTGGCGTAATAGGATATTGACCTACTAAGCCTCTGATACCGTCGGTACCGAAATATTTACGTTTTGACATAGTACTCCCTAATTTTTATTTTACTGATAGCCCTTATCTTTTTGGGCTTTGTAATGCATTTTTTCTAATCAAGAATGCTTTATTAAGGCAAACTGATGTAAATTTTAATCACCTGAACCATTGATGCTTGTTGCTTCTAATACTTTTAAGGCGTCAACAGTTTCTTGGACATCGTGCACTCGCACAATGCTTGCACCTTGTTGAACTGAAATAAGCGCTGCCGCAATACTACCTGGCAGTCTGTGGTTTACGTCTCGTTTAAGTAAATCACCTATCATCGACTTTCTGGATATACCTGACAAAATAGGTAAACCAAACGATTTAAAAGCTGAAAGCTTCGCTAATAGTTGATAATTATGCGTTAAAGTTTTACCAAAGCCAAACCCTGGATCTAAAATAAGTCGCGACTTATCAATTCCTGCTTGTTCACACGCTTCAATTCTTGATTTAAAAAAGTCTGAGACTTGGTCGATGATATTATCGTATTGTGGGTTATTTTGCATGGTTTGTGGCGAACCTTGCATATGCATTAAGCATACAGGCAGCGATGATTGTGCAATAATACCTAAACAGTTTGGTTTTTGTAGTGCGTAAACATCGTTTATCATATCTGCGCCGTGAACAATCGACTCTTCCATAACCGCGGCTTTACTGGTGTCTATCGAAACACTGACATCAAAACTTTCTTTAATTGCTTTAAGCAAAGGGATAACGCGAGAAAGCTCCTCTTTCTCATCAACTAACAATGCCCCTGGACGTGTCGACTCACCTCCGATATCAATGATATCTGCGCCATCATGGATCATTTTTTCAACTTGTAATAGTGCCTTATCAAACCCTGAGAATTTTCCACCATCGGAAAAAGAATCAGGCGTAACATTCAGTATGCCCATGACGTTAACGGTTGAAGCAAGTTGTTTTAATTTTTCAGGAGGATTGTATGTAATTGACAAAACAGTGCCTTTATTTTTTAAATTCAGAATCGGGCTATTCGATTCTCGTTTCTTCTCGTTCTTCTCTTTCTTCTATTTCTTCCCTTTCTTCCCTTTCTTCTCTTTTTTCTA
>CAWVWK010000216.1:0-4203 GCA_963933725.1 uncultured Colwellia sp. | reverse complement strand
TTTGAACGTGATGTTGTGATGATTACCTCACAAAACCACGGTTTTGCTGTTGATGAACAAAACCTACCAGCTAACTTAAAAGTTACCCATAAATCGTTATTTGATGACTCGTTGCAAGGTATTCACCGTACCGATAAGCCAGCATTTAGCTTCCAAGGACATCCTGAAGCAAGTCCAGGCCCAACTGATGCAGCGCCATTGTTTGATCATTTCTTTGACTTGATCAAAGCAAGCAAAGCAAATACCTCAACGCATTAATAAACGAAAAGACAAGAGAGAAAAGACAAATGGCAAAAAGAACTGATTTAAAAAGTATCTTGATCTTGGGTGCAGGTCCAATTGTAATTGGTCAAGCCTGTGAGTTTGATTATTCTGGTGCGCAAGCATGTAAAGCATTAAGAGAAGAAGGGTATAGAGTTATTTTAGTTAACTCTAACCCGGCTACTATAATGACAGACCCAGATATGGCTGATGCAACATACATCGAGCCTATTCATTGGGAAGTTGTTCGTAAAATTATTGAAAAAGAACGTCCTTGTGCGGTTTTACCGACAATGGGTGGTCAAACAGCACTTAATTGTGCACTTGAGCTAGAAGATAAAGGTGTTTTAGCGGAATTTAATGTTGAAATGATTGGTGCAACCGCTGATGCAATCGACAAAGCAGAAGACCGCTCTCGTTTTGACAAAGCGATGAAAGCGATTGGCTTAGAAACACCAAGAGCTGAAATTGTACACTCGCTAGAAGAAGCAAATGCAGCTATTGAAAAGCTTGGCTTCCCTTGTATTATTCGCCCATCGTTTACTATGGGTGGAACAGGTGGCGGTATTGCATACAACATTGAAGAATTCACAGAAATTTGTACACGTGGTTTAGACTTGTCACCAACGAGTGAATTACTGATTGATGAATCATTAATTGGTTGGAAAGAATATGAAATGGAAGTTGTTCGTGATAAAAACGACAACTGTATCATTATCTGTTCAATTGAAAACTTTGACCCAATGGGCATTCACACAGGTGACTCTATTACTGTTGCACCTGCACAAACGTTAACCGACAAAGAATACCAAATTATGCGCAACGCTTCTTTAGCAGTGCTACGTGAAATTGGTGTTGAAACAGGTGGTTCAAACGTTCAATTTGGTATTTGTCCAAATACAGGGCGTATGGTTATTATCGAAATGAACCCGCGAGTATCTCGTTCGTCAGCGCTTGCATCGAAAGCAACAGGTTTCCCCATTGCTAAAATTGCTGCCAAACTTGCTGTAGGATATACGCTTGATGAATTAACAAACGATATTACAGGTGGTAAAACACCAGCATCGTTTGAGCCTACAATCGATTATGTTGTAACAAAAATTCCACGCTTTAACTTTGAGAAGTTTGCCGGCTCTGAAGATCGCTTAACAACTCAAATGAAATCAGTTGGTGAAGTAATGGCGATAGGCCGTAACCAACAAGAGTCAATGCAAAAGGCATTGCGCGGTCTTGAAGTTGGTGTTAATGGTTTCGATCCTATGGTTGATGTAACTCAACCTGGTGCAAAAACAAAAATAATGCATGAGCTTCAAGAGGCTGGCGCAGATCGTATTTGGTATGTAGCTGATGCTTTTCGTTTAGGTTTATCAGTAGACGATGTATTTAGATTAACAAAAATAGATCGTTGGTTCTTAGTTCAAATTGAAGATATTGTGCTTGAAGAAGCAAATGTTCGCGAAGGTGGCTTGAAAGTTTTAACAAGCGACTATTTAAGACAACTTAAGCGTAAAGGTTTTTCTGACTCAAGAATCGCTGACGTTATTGGCGTTGCAGAAGCTGAGATTCGGAAAAAACGTCACAACGCTGATATCTACCCAGTATACAAACGTGTAGATACATGTGCTGCTGAGTTTAGCTCTGATACGGCTTACATGTACTCAACATATGATGAAGAGTGTGAAGCAAGCCCAACGGATAAAGAGTCTATTATCATTTTAGGTGGTGGCCCTAACCGCATTGGTCAAGGTATTGAATTTGATTATTGTTGTGTTCACGCGGCTTTAGCGCTTCGTGAAGATGGTTATGAAACCATTATGGTTAACTGTAACCCAGAAACCGTATCAACAGATTACGATACATCAGATAGACTTTATTTCGAGCCTATTACTTTTGAAGATGTATTAGAAATTGTACGTATAGAAAAACCTAAGGGTGTTATTGTGCAATACGGTGGTCAAACGCCACTTAAACTTGCAAGAGCACTTGAAGCTGCTGGCGTACCAATTATTGGTACTTCTCCTGACGCAATAGACCGTGCAGAGGATAGAGAGCGTTTCCAACAAGCGGTTGATCGTTTAGGTTTATTACAACCAGAAAATTCCACAGTGACATCACTTGATGAAGCAATGGCTAAAGCTGAAGCTATCGGTTTCCCACTTGTTGTTCGTCCATCTTATGTGCTTGGTGGTCGTGCAATGGAAATTGTATACGACTTAGAAGACTTGCGTCGTTATATGACGGAAGCGGTTAGTGTATCAAACGATTCACCGGTTTTATTAGACCACTTCCTTGATGATGCAATCGAAGTTGATATCGATGTCGTTTGTGATGGTGAACAAGTTATTATTGGCGGTATTATGCAGCATATTGAACAAGCAGGTGTTCACTCTGGTGATAGTGCATGTTCTTTACCTGCATACAGTTTAAGTAAAGAGATACAAGATGTGATGCGTAAGCAGGTAACAGATCTTGCTTTTGAACTTGGCGTTAATGGCTTAATGAATACACAAATGGCTGTTAAAAATGACAAAGTTTACTTAATTGAAGTGAATCCACGTGCTGCACGTACAATCCCATTTGTATCTAAAGCAACTTCAGTTCCTTTGGCTAAAGTAGGTGCTCGTGTAATGGCAGGGCGTTCTTTAGCAGAGCAAGGTATCACAAAAGAAGTCATTCCACCGTTCTTCTCTGTTAAAGAAGTCGTTATACCATTTAACAAATTCCACGGTAGTGACCCATTAGTTGGCCCTGAAATGCGCTCAACAGGTGAAGTTATGGGGGTAGGTGATACTTTTGAAGAAGCGTATGCAAAAGCTTCTTTAGGTGCTGGTGTTTCTGTTCCTAAATCGGGTAGAGCATTAATCTCTGTTAGAAACAGCGATAAAGAACGTGTTGTAGAACTTGCTGAGCAAATGGTTGCTTTAGGCTATGAGCTTGATGCGACTCACGGTACAGCCATTGTATTAGGTGAAGCCAATGTTCCTGTGCGTTTAGTTAATAAAGTGCATGAAGGTCGTCCGCATATTCTTGATAGAATTAAGAACAGTGAATATAGCTACATCATTAACACCACCGAGGGCCGTAAAGCCATCGAAGACTCTAAAGTTTTACGTGGTGGGGCATTGCGTTATAAAGTTGCTTATACAACAACCTTGAACGCTGCATTTGCTGCATGTCAGTCACATTCTGCTGATGATAGAAATACGGTTACTTCTATTCAAGAGTTACATGTTAACTGTAAGTAGTAATGTTATTTCAATCTTATTCTGATTATTATTGGTATAAGATTGATTTACGCTTAAATCAGGTTTTGTGTAGGTTAAGTTTTGTAGCGTGAAATACAACAAAATGATAACCTAGCTAATTCTAGACAACATGATTAATTAATAAGTATTTAATTAATAAATGTTTAATTAATATAAAGATAATAATTATGAATCAATATCCAATGACCGTTCATGGCGCAGATGTTTTGCGTGAAGAGCTTAACCATTTAAAAACAGTAAAACGCCCAGAAATCGTTGCTGCTATTGCAGAAGCTAGAGAGCATGGCGATCTTAAAGAAAATGCTGAATATCATGCAGCAAGGGAACAACAAGGGTTTTGTGAAGGCCGAATTCAAGATATTGAAGGTAAGCTTGGTAATGCACAAATCATTGATGTTAGTAAAATTGCAAATACCGGTAAAGTCATTTTTGGTACAACGGTAACGTTATTAAACATTGATACCGAAGAAGAAGTAACTTACCAAATTGTGGGTGAAGATGAAGCGGATATAAAGCTTAATCGCATCTCTATTAGTTCGCCAATAGCTAGAGGTCTAGTCGGTAAAGAAGTCGATAGCGAAATAGAAATTTCTACGCCAGGCGGTCTTGTTGAATATGAAATACTTTCGGTAGATCATATTTAGAAACGAGAAACGAGAAACGAGAAACGAGAAAC
>CAWVWK010000215.1:0-4289 GCA_963933725.1 uncultured Colwellia sp. | reverse complement strand
CCAGTTTCACTGTGAAACTGGATTTTTTTAAATTAAGCATTACCATTTTACAAATAACAACTTCACTCATTTTTTACCTTTGGCATACCAACTCAATTAAAACTTTAAAATAACAGTTACTTCCTTTGAACAGTTTGAAGTACCTTGGTCACAAAGACTATCAGTGTATGTTCCAGACGTTCTAAATCTATCGTTATAAAAACCATCATTCGCTGTGGTCCTCAGCAAACGGCCATTTTTATAAATATTGACATTTAAAGTAGAAGCACCGCCCCCACTAAACTCATACGAAGCTCCTTACTGTAGATAAATAGGCTTGATGCTGGCTATTGCAAATAGATTTTGCATAGAGGTTAGGAGAAATAAGTGCTTGAGCTAAGTTCAGTCTAACTTAATAACTCTTAGTGCTCATGGGGTAAGGAGTCTTTTGAGCTATTATTACGCTAGTTTTCAATAAAAAAAAGCGCCCTTAGGCGCTATTAAACGTGTTTAATATCAATTCTCTTTACATTAACACTGCATATCAAAAACTAATTTAGCATAGCTAAACGCATGGCTTGCTGTCTTTGGTAAGACACTTGCTCACGTTCAACATATTTTTGCCATTGCTGTGCTGTTTTCTTTAGCTTAGGTAGCTTTTCCGCTTCACTAAATGCTACCAACGACGCATCAAATTGTTTTAAATTAAAATTAGCCATCCCTTTGGCGAGGTACATATTACCAAGATAACTAGTGTCTTTATCATTAACGCTTTTTTTAATGGCTTTATCCGCAGCCATAATCGCCTGTTGCCAATTTTCACTATTGATATAAAGTTGTGCAAGTAATGCCTCGTATTGTCCACCTTCATTAATTAATGTCAGTTTATCTAATATTTTTACCGCTTTCTCAGGCTCTTTAGCATTAAGGTAAGAGCGTGCTAAAAGATCTAGGTTTTTTTCTTGTACGACAACCGTACCCTGTTCCATTGCTTCATGTAAAATTTTAGCCGCTTTATAGGGTGTGCCATGAAATTGATACAATTGTGCTAGCATAATGATATCAGCTTCTTTTGTAATATAGCCCGCATGGTAAGCTGCTTCCATAACCGCTACTTGCTTCTCTTCTTCACCTATTTCGCCATACATACCGGAAAGTTGTAACCAATATTTAGGTTTGTCATAAAGACGTACTAATTGTTCCATAACAGTGGTCACCGCTTCTGGTTGATTTAGCTCATAGTGCGTTGCTCTTTTCAAAATTAACCAGTTTTCTTTGGGCTGCTTATTTTCTTCTGTAGCAATTTTCATCGCATTTTCAATATGCATTAAACTACCAACGAAGTCTTTATCTTGATAATAGACTTGAGCAAACAGCATTTCTTGATTCGCCGTTAATGCTTTTCCATTGGCTTTTTGCCAAGCCAATAACTGCTTAAGCGCGCCTTTATAATCTTGTTGTTGCATTAACAATTGAGCAAGGGAATAACGAGTAGAAATTAAAAGGCTATCAGGAATAGTGCTCTCATCACTAATCACTTGATTAAAGCTTTCTATCGCTCGGGGCAAATTGTCATCGGCGTAGTGCATAAAACCATAAAAGTTATAAAGCATGGCTTGTTCATATTTGTTTAAGCTAGTAAGACGACCTTTTACCTCGTCTAATACTTGAAAACCTTCTAGCTTTTTACCCTCATCGGCAAGTTTTTGTGCTCTGGCTAATTGAGTGTAAACTCGGTTTCTCATCGCCGGCACTTTTTTACTCGCGCGGTAACTCTTATGTTCTTGCTTATCTGTTGTTTTTGCTTCTTCTTGTGCAACAGCAGTATTTGAAGATAACATGGCTAACATACTCAGTGTTGCAGCAAGTAATAGTGAAGAATTGATTTTCATAAGACTCTCCTAAATAACGTCCTATTAGCCATCTATTTCAAAGCTAATTTTATTTTGTACGCCCGCTACAGACATGGCACTGCCATCGACAACACGCGGTTTATATTTAAACTTAACGACAGCATCAAGTGCTGCTCGCTCAAAAACACCTTCTGGTTCAGCCTGAACAACCACTGGGCTTACTACAGCACCTGTTTTGCTTACCGTAAACTCAACGACAACAAAACCTTCTATACCGCGAGATTGTGCACGTCTTGGGTAAACCGCTGCCACTTTAACAATAGGTAAGTAATCACCATCGTTACTATCTAAATTCAACCCGCCAGACAGGCCTGAACCTGTCTGCAACTCGGCAGCAAAACTATTCTTTGTAGCCGAAGCGTTAGGGTTATTTTGCTGCATAGGTGGTGCTAGCATTGGCGGTGGTGGCTCTTTCGGTTTAGCTGGCTTTTGCACTTGTCGCTCTTTTTGCACCAAAGTTTCTTCTTTTTTCAGACGAATAAAGTCAAGAACATTACCTTTTACGGGTTCTGTCATTGCGTCATTCCCGCCAGTAATAAGCTTTTGCATCCCCCAAAAGAGTAAAAACGTCATGCTAAGCGCTAAAAAACCTGCAATAACATAACGACTGCCACTTCGAACTATTATAGTAGTCACGTAATTACCTCCAACTCTTATTAAGCTTCTTGCGCTGCAATAGATACATCAAATACGCCAGCTGCTCGAGCTGAGTCCATTACTTTAATCAAGGTATCTGTTGTTGCTTTTTTATCAGCTTGAATCACTACAGTGCCCTGCGGGTTTTCAGCTTTTAAACGCTCTATATTGGCTTGTACACTGCGAATATCAACTTTGCGCTTATTGATCCAAACATCACCTTTATCACTTATCGCAACGAGAATATTTGCTCGTTCTTTTTTCACGGCTGTTGCCGCCTCTGGTCGATTAACATCAATACCTGCTTCTTTTACAAAGGAAGCCGTTACAATGAAGAAAATCAGAAGGATGAAAACTACATCTAGCATTGGAGTCATATCAATATCTTCTTTTTCTTCCTGCTCTTGTAGCATTTTATTTAGGTGACGCATGATTTTTTCCTAATATTTTCAAATAAATCGAAGCGACCAATATTTATCTCTGTATCGGTCGGCATATTCTCTTAATTGTTATTATCGATAGAGTGCTTATACCCGAACTCTAATTAATGCAATGGATATTAATTAATAAGTAATAGCGAATCAGCTAATAACTCTTCTTCCTTTTTGGCGTTGCGTTTAATCCAAGCAACAGTAAAAACACCAGATAAAGATCCAACCATTCCAGCCATTGTTGGAATGGTTGCTTTCGATACGCCTGAAGCCATCGAGCGGGCATTACCGCTTCCTGAAATAGCCATAACATCAAAAACTTCAATCATACCTGTGACTGTCCCCAATAAACCTAATAACGGACATAATACGACCAAAGATTGAATTAAAGCGATATTGCGATTTAGCTTAGTCGCGCCACGAGAAATAAGCGCTGTTCTTATTTGCTCGCTATTCCAGGAAGTGTGCTCGCTACGACTTTCCCAGGTACTAAGTAAATGCTGCTTAACACTTTTGTAACTCATAGAGATAAATACAAAGCGTTCAAATATCATCAACCACATAATGAAAATTACGAAGCCAATAACAGTTAAGACTTGTCCACCCGTATCAATAAAATCGGCTATCGAGTTGAACGTTTCAGTTAAGGCAATCACAGCCTACGCTCCTTGGTTTGCTAATTCAGCTTCTTCTGAACGTTGAGCAATGATGCCAGTACTTTCTTGCTGTAAAACATTGATAATGCCTTTACTACGTCCATTTAAGTAAGCAAAAATAAACACCATTGGAATGGCTACAACAAGGCCTAATACTGTCGTTACCAATGCTTGAGATATACCACCCGCCATTAATTTAGGGTCACCAGTACCAAATAGGGTTATTGCTTGGAAAGTGTTAATCATGCCCGTTACAGTACCTAGTAAACCAATTAACGGGGCAACCACTGAGATAATCTTAATAAGTGTTAGCTTGCTAGATAACTTAGGTAATTCACGTAATATTGATTCAGACAGTTTCAATTCTAAGCTTTCTGTATCAAGGTCTGGGTGCTTATCTTTTACTTGCATTACACGACCTAACGGGTTGTCTTTTGAAGCTTCGTCAGTTTTCAGTTGGCGATCTACTTTCCTACCGACTATAACCAAGCTTATTAGGCGCTCAAGTGCGATGAGTAAACCGATGAAACCAATGGCTAGAATAATGTAGCCTACAGGTCCACCTTGATCGATACGTTCACGAATATCAGGCGCTTGTACAAGTAAACTTAAGATCGACCCTCCGGTTGGATCTAACGCAAAGGTTATCGGTTCATTCGTTCCTTGAGCAATAT
>CAWVWK010000214.1:0-4333 GCA_963933725.1 uncultured Colwellia sp. | reverse complement strand
GCTACTTGGCATTGATGAAAACGATTTTATCCGCAAAACGCAAAGCACTTTTAAGTTAGGTATTGAGTTTGCTAACTGGAAAGAGAAGGGGCATAGCTATATGCATCCTTTTGGTTCATATGGTACAGACATGGATGCGATTCAGTTTCACCACTACTGGTTGAAAATGTTCAATCAGGGCAAGGCTCCAGATATAGAGGCTTACTCATTAGCCAATATTGCAGCTAAACAAGGTCGGTTTACCAGGCCACAAAATGCAGGTAATTCACCATTATCACAAATATCCTATGCATTTCATTTTGATGCCACGTTATATGCTAAATACCTACGTGAGTTTAGTACTAACCTAGGTGTAGTGCGTACTGAAGGTAAAGTGGTTGATGTTTCACTTCGTAATAGCGATGGCTTTATTGATTCTGTCGTACTTGAAAGTGGGGAGCGGGTAGAAGGCGATTTATTTATTGATTGCTCGGGTTTTCGGGGCTTACTGATCGAAGGTGCTTTAAAAACAGGCTTTACGGATTGGAGCGAGTGGTTACCGTGTGACAGAGCTGTAGCAATGCCTTGTATGGCAAAAGATGAAATAAAGCCTTATACCGTTTCAACAGCACAAGATGCTGGTTGGACATGGCGTATTCCTCTTCAACATCGAATTGGTAATGGCTATGTTTATCCGAGCAAATATGTAAGCGATGACGAAGCTGTAGCGATTTTACGAAGCCAAATGGAGTCAGAGCCTTTATCAGAGCCTAATTTTTTAAGGTGGAAAACAGGTGTACGTAATAAAGGCTGGAATAAAAACTGTGTTGCAATAGGTTTATCTGCTGGTTTTCTTGAACCGCTTGAGTCGACAGGTTTACATTTAATTCAATCTGCTATTGCTAAGCTATTAGGTATGTTTCCAAGCAAAGGTTTTGAACAAGCAGATATTGATACCTATAACGATCAACTCAGTGTAGAAATGGATAGAATTAGAGATTTTATTATTTTGCATTACAAGGTGACGAATCGTGAAGATACTGAATTTTGGCGTTTTTGCAAAAATATGGATATACCTGATTATTTACAGAAAAAGTTAGATTTATACCAAAGTAATGGCAGGATTTATCGTCAAGATGTTGAGTTGTTTAATGAAACTTCTTGGTTGGCTGTCATGCACGGACAAGGCATTAAAACTAAGGGGTATCACCCTTTAGTGGATACACTGTCAGAATCTGAAATATTAAGACGTTTGCAGCATGTACAAGGTGTTATCGATACATCCGCCGGTAGTATGCCTATGCAGTCTGACTACATTGACAAATACTGCAAGGCTTAGCTAATACTAATATCATTAAGTTTCTGTACTTGTTTTATGAATGAAGAATGCATCAGGTTAGTTGTATTGATCGTTTTGATGCCATGATTGATTTTAAGCATTGCAAGTGAGCAGTAATTTAATTGAATCACAATAAGTGTTAACTATCCACTCACATAATTGCTTTTAACAGAGGTTCTATTCATTGCAAGCTAAAGTAATGCTATTAATTATTTTGATAATAGCTTCAAATATATTTACTCAAGCATTAGCTAAAAGTTCTGATAAATCAATTAAGGTGATGTCATTGAATATTTATGGTTGGAAAACCATGCCTAAGCATAGCGTTGATTATGCGCAGTTAATTAAAAGCCATAAAATTGATGTTTTAGGTATACAAGAGGGAGTAGATGATTGGCAGTTAAAAGTAATAGATTTAAAAAATGGTCTGCCAACTAACTATAAGCGCGCTAGTAGCTTAAAGACATCGCTTGGAGAATGTTGGCAGCATCAATTTCAGATTTTTATAAATTTCTGCCAAGGTAATCGCTTTGTTGAAACGGGGCGTTTTGATTTAACTGACGGTCCGAACGCTACACGAACCGGTGAATATGCAGTCATAGAAAAAAATAATAGCCGCTTTTTATTCGTTAATGTGCATTGGGATCATGAAAGTGCTTCCACAAAAATAGCAAATGCAGAAGAAACAGGTTCACTGCTCAATAAATTTAATCAATATCCCAAGATATTGTTAGGAGACTTTAACAGTCATTGCGACAGTTCTGTGGTGTCGGTAATGCAATCTAAAGCTGAAATGATATTACTCAAGAGTGCAGGTATCGACTGCCTTTTTGTTAATGGAATTACAGGAAATGCCGAACAAATAAAAGCGCCACCTTCAGACCACCCAGCGATTATTGCGACCCTGCTATTGTAAGCATACTGTTGTTTTGCTTGGGGAGTTAAGTTTTTTATGCAGGTGAAACAAACGGGAGGGTTTGAAGTTTTAACATTAAAGATTGTTAGATGTTAGCAATATTTACTTGCTAATTAAATCACGAACGATTATGTTATAAAAAACAAAATGAAAGCGCTTACATTTTTACTTTGTCACAATTATTATATAAACAAAAAAAAGAGTTTGTGCTCAATACACTAAAGAATGGGGTTAATTAATGAAAGTAACGCTGATGAATACTAAATTAAAATATACACTGCTAGCGTCCACTGTATTTGCTTTAACGACAGGCCTAACGGCTTGTGTAAATGACAAAACCGGCACGACTCAAAAAAAGACTGAACAAGAACTTACTCCAATTAATAAGCGCCTTACAAATGTAGAGCAAGATGTAGAAGCGCTTTTATCAAAAATGACATTACCAGAAAAAGTCTCATTAGCGCACGCTAGTGGCAAATTCCATGTCAATGCTATTGAACGTGTAGGCATTCCTGAAATGTGGTTATCTGATGGTCCTCATGGGGTTCGACATCAAATAGAAAGACATACTTGGGATTCTGCTGGTTGGACTGATGACCATTCAACTTATTTGCCACATCTAACTTCTGTTGCTGCTAGCTGGGATGTTGAAATAGCACGTTTGCATGGACAGGTCCTTGGCGCTGAAGCAAGAGACCGAAAAAAAGACTTTATTCTAGGGCCAGGTGTTAACTTAGCTCGTTTACCTTTATATGGACGAAATTTTGAATACATGGGTGAAGATCCTATTTTGGCGGCCAAATTAGTTGTTCCTCAAATTCAAGCCATTCAAGCAAATGATGTTGCCGCTACCGTAAAGCATTATGCGTTAAATACTCAAGAATTAAATCGTACAGGCGTTAATGCTAAACCGGATGAACGCACATTGAGAGAAGTTTATTTACCTGCCTTTGAAGCCGCTGTAAAGGAAGGTGGTGTATTAGGTATGATGGGCGCATATAACGAGTACTTTGGTACTAATGCAAATCAAAGTAAACATTTGGTGATGGATATTCTAAAAGGGGAGTGGGGTTATCAAGGTGTGTTACTAACCGACTGGCATGTTGATATTAATACCTATGATGCAGCCATTAATGGCTTAGATCTTGAAATGGGTACTCAAGTAGATGATTATCAAGACTACTTTTTAGCTAAGCCATTTTTAGAGATGATTAAAACGGGTAAAATTCCAGAATCTATTGCAGATGAAAAAGCTCGACGTATTTTAAGGGTTCAACATACTATCGGTATGTATGACGAAAATCGTTTACCTGGTTCAAGAAACACCCCAGAACACCAAGCTGCAGCACTTAAAATTGCTGCAGAAGGTGTGGTCTTGTTGAAAAATGATGCTGTGGGCGAAAATGCCGTTTTACCACTTGATAAAAAACAAGTGAAGAATATTCTGGTACTTGGTCCAAATGCAGACAAAAAACATGGCACAGGCGGTGGTTCATCTGAAGTCAAATCGCTTTATGAGGTAACACCGCTAGAGGGGTTAAAAGCAGAGTTTGGTGACGATGTAAATATTACCGTGATGAGAGCACGTAGTAGTGAGCTAGGAGCAATTGCTAGTGACTATGTTGAAAGTCGTCATTGGACAGGCACACCTGCATGGAATGTATCTTATTTTAAAGACTCCGCTAGAAAAGACTTAATTGAAGAGTCATGGATTGTTGACTCTAAGTTTGCCGCTAAAGCAGACAGCGATGAACAGCATATTACCATGACAGCAAAAATAAAGCCGTTAGCAACGGGCTTACACCAATTAAAAGTGGAAACTGTAGGAAGTTTTAACTTAAAAGTTAATGGTGAAGAGGTTATTGTTCATCAATCCGCTGATGATAAATCAAAAGACATTACCCATTTAACACATGATATTGAATTGTTAGAAGGTGAGTCTTACGCTTTTGAAATTCAATATGACGGCAATAAAAATTTCACTTTAGGCTGGGATGCGCCAGGAGAATTATTCACCAGCGAAGCAGATTATTTAGCAGCAGCGAAGCAAGCAGATGCTGTCATCTATTTTGGTGGATTAAGTCACGCTGATGACAGAG